>DATGBT010000066.1:0-15279 GCA_035312505.1 Balneolaceae bacterium
GGAGTTACAGATGTCTGTTTCAACCTTGATATGAGGCTTAATCTCAGATTTCGCCTGGTTTCGATAACTTACCAATCCAAGTCGTTCGGGTAAAGTGAGGAGTTTCATTTGTATGTAGATTGAGTTGATTGATTTTCTTTGGTAGTGAGTGAAAACGCAAAACGCAAAAGTGAAAAGTGAGTTAAAGTAATTTTTTTGTAAGGGTTTGATGAATTTTTGTTCATATAAATAATAACCTTGAACAAACCTTATGAATCATGTTATCACTTAATCATAAAAACTTAAAAGTTTATCAAAAAAGTATTGAGTTAGTATCTGACATTTACGCTCTGACCCAAAAATTTCCTGTACATGAAAAATTTGGCCTAACTAGTCAGCTTCGTCGATCAGCTATTTCAATTCCTTCCAATATTGCTGAAGGTTCATCAAGAAAAACAGAAAAAGAAAGAAAACGTTTTTACGAAATTTCAAGATCTTCACTAGTGGAACTTGACACACAAATCGGTATTTCAATAAGCCTTGGATATCTAAATAAAAATCAAATTACAAAAGTTGAAAAATTGGCAAACGAAATTTTTGCCATGTTATCAGCAATGTCAAAATAACTTTTGCGTTTTGCGTTTTCACTTTTGCCTACAGCGCTTTCGCGCCTTTTGCTCCTATCTTAACGATATCCCAGTACGAAGCGTGCTTTTTCACGGATTCTTTAAGCATATTTCGTGCTTTTTTCGTTGGTTCATTTTTGATACTAAAAAAATTCCGACCGAAATCGCAGATCAGGTTTGGCATTTTATTCACCATAAACGGATCGTGCAACAGGTGTACCGCATCCTGGAAGTTGTTTATGTCTTGCATCACATAGCTGTCTTCCAATGCATCCTGGTATGTTTTCATGGATGCCTCGCTGAAATCGTCTTTTTCTTTCGCGTTGGTAATAGCTTCAGCAGCAAGGATTCCGGAACGCATTGCATAGTCCATTCCCTGGATCGCTTTTCCTGCATTCATCAGCAGATTGGCTGCCTCGCCACACACCATCAGACCGGCTTTGTACAATTTTTCTGGCATCACTCTCTTATCTCCTGAGGAGACCACGTGAGCCGAATATTCCACAACTTCTCCGCCGCGAATCATATCAGCTACTGCGGGATGCTGCTTAAAATGGTTCAAAATATCATAGGGAGTCTGTTCCTTTTCCCTGAGATCTTTCAGTCCAAGTACCAGTCCGATGGAGACTGTGTCTTTATTGGTATAGAGAAAACCACCCCCTTCGACGCCGTTCGTGGCGTGCCCCACAAATTCATTGCTCATACCGCTTCGGCCGTTTAGTTGAAATCTATTCTCGAGGACCTCCTGATCAAACCGGATAATCTCCTTCACACCCGTAAGCATGTGATCGGCCGGAACGTATTTGTCCTGTAGTCCCACCTGACGCGTAAGTAAATTATTGACTCCCTCAGCCAGGATTACCGAATCGGCATAAAATTTATCTTCACCGGTTCGGATACCCACAACTTTTCCATCCTCTTCCAACACTTCCTCAACGAGGATGTTAGGAGCTACGAAAGAGTCCATGGCGTACTCACTTTCGGCAATGGCTTCCTCTACTTTACCGGCGAGCCATTTGTCAAATTTAGACCGCAAGACAACCACCCCGGTATAGGGTGGTTCATTGAAATGGGAGGATTTAAAATCTACGGAAAATGACGACTGATCATCCATAAACGTGAGGCGCCGATGGTTGATAAACCTATCCCATCCGCCATCTTCTTCCTCCCAATAATTTGGCACCAGCTTATGTAAATCGTGGCCCCACAACACACCGCCGGAGACATTTTTTGATCCGGGAAATTCACCCTTTTCAATAAGAAGAAACTTCATGTTGTTTCTGGCGAGGGTCATGGCAGCGGCCAGTCCGGCTACGCCTGCTCCCACGATAATGCAGTCAAATTTTTCGTCCATAATGGTTTAGTCGTGAGTCGTGAGATATGAGTCTTGAGTACTCGAGGTCAGTTTGAACCTGGAATTAAATTCTCACGACTCAAGACTCATTTCTCATATCTAGTTTTCTTTAATTTTTTTGAGCTCCTCGATGAATGGCGGCAGAACTTTGTAAAGGTCACCAACCAGGCCGTAATCGGCAATATCGAAAATGGGGGCGTCGGGATCTTTATTGATGGCTACTATCACTTTACTGTTAGCCATACCGGCCACATGTTGGATGGCTCCGGATATTCCCACACCGATGTAGAGCTGTGGCGAAACCACTTTACCGGTCTGCCCGATTTGTAAACTGGGATCATAATCACCGGCCTCAGTGAGCGCCCGTGACGCTCCAATTCCGGCATTCAGAACCGAAGCGAGTTCGGAAATCAGGTTGCGGCCCTCTTCGTCCTTTACACCGCGACCTGCAGACACAACGACTTCCGCCTCAGAAAGATCTACACGATCGGAGGATGAACTGATAATCTCTTTAAGGGTAATTCGAAGTTCATCGTCACTGAAATTGAATTCGATCGCTTCAACCGATGCATCACCCGATTTCTCTGAAACATCATAAGAACCTGAGCGGACAGAGATAATGATCGGAGAACCGGTTGCCTCCACGGAAGAGATAATTTTTGAAGCCATAACAGGCCGTTTTCCTTTTACACCGTTTTCAGTCAGATCAAATTCGGACATATCACTCAGGGCACCGGCGTTTTTATTTGCCGCCAGCGCACCCAACACATCTTTAGAGCTTTCTGTGGATGCAAAAGCAACGATTGCCGGTTCAATCTGCTCAATAGCTACAGAAAGTGCTTTTAATACGGGGGTGTTTAAATGATTCCTGAAAATCGGGTTTTCAATTGTGTAAATCGCATCCGGACCGTAATTCTTAAGTTTTTCGGCAATCTCTGATGCGTTTGCATCAATAACGAGTGCCGCTGATGTATGTCCGTTCGATTCTGCCAGTTCATTACAGCGGGATAAAACCTCAAGTGATGAACGTTTTATTTTTCCGTCATTTACAGAGATAACAGTTAAGAGTGTACTCATGAATCAATTTCCTTTAGGTTATATAACGTTTTCTTCGGTATCCAGCAGCCGGGCAACCTGCCGGGCAATCTCATCCGGCTCGCCTTCGTATTTTTTACCTGGCTCACGGCCGGGTTTCTCTTCAAATCCCAATACTTTAGTCTGCACATCCTCAGATGCCACATCAGCTCCTAAATCATTGAGGGCAATCGTGTCAACAGGTTTTCTTTTAGATTGCATAATTCCCTTCAGGCTGGGAATACGGGGATCATTCATATCGTTAGAACATGTCACTAACCCCGGAGTGGGAACTTCAATGATCTCTTGTCCTGCGTCTCCCTGCCGTTTTACAAGCAGCTTGCCGTCACTGTACTCCAACCCTACAGCATTTGTGGCATAGGGGAGGCCGAGCAGCTCCGCCAGCATGGATCCGGTAAGGCCCGCATCCGTGTCCTGGCTCTGCTTCCCGCATGAAATAAAGTCGTACTCTTTATCAGAAAAAAGTGTAGCGAGAATCTTGGCGTAGGACTGGGAATCGAACTCTTCATCGCCATTGGTAACGATGTGTGTTCCTTTATCAGCGCCCATTGCCAATGCTTTTCTAAGGGTCTCTTTTGCCTGTTCAGGACCAACTAAAACCACCTCAACTTCACCGCCATGGGCTTCTTTCAGAACGAGGGCTTCTTCCACCGCTGAAGCGTCGTAGGCGTTCAAAATGTTCCTGTTATTATCCTGGATCAGCTCTCCGTTTTTTATCTGTAGAGGGGCATTTACATCAGGTACCTGCTTTATACAAACGTAAAATTTCATATCTGATTCTGTGTTTTAAAATTTCTTTGGAAACGCTTTTTTCAAGTTTTCTCAATATACAAAACGTGTGTCAAAAATCTGATTTTCTATGCAGTTTGCACACCAAGTTAAACAGTAATGAACAGATTTTTAATTAACCCGATACCGGGCAGTAGAATTTGTTTGTTGATTCTGAGTCTGTTAAGAACAGGATGGCCTAAATCCTATATTGCATATGTAATCAAATTTGAATAATTCAGAATGCCGATTTCAAAAGATCAATTCCCAGATTGATTACATCATTTACACAAACTCTGTTTATATTTGTGGCTTATACAAATTTGAATGAATCCACAACTTTTGAATCAACGAATAGAGCCGGGAATATCTTTAAGAAACGGACTCTCTATATTTACGCTTACGGTTCTTTTTTGTGTGCTTTGGACAGGAAATGCCGATTTGGAATCGCGCATCGTTACCATTCGCTACTTTTTGATTGTTCTCACCGGATTGCTTGCGTTTATCGTACCTCATATCTTTTTTCCGGATCGGCTTATGCCACTGTACCAGCTTGGCAATGTTTCAGGAAAAAAAATTAGTAAACTTCTTATTAAAAAATTTAGCCGATACTCTTTGCCTATATATCTTGCTTTTCCTATGATGATGTTTGCAGATCTGCAGACACCCACAGAACATCTTTCCGTGAAGCTGATTTATACCCTGGTTGCCACATTGTTCTACACAGGTATCGGCTGCCTGTCGTTGTTTCGATATATTAAGAGCGGGGATGAATCTCAGTTCTGGAAAGAGTCGGAAAAGGGACGAAATTTGCGCCGGAAAGTGGCAGACTATTTAAAATATCCGCTCGATCCCGGAGCTATTCCCAGCCTCATCAACACCGTCTGGATTACCGTTTTGGGGATTGGCACAGTTATCTCTGCAGCTTATGTGGGGAATGTATACGGTCCAATCTTCGAAGCATCGATAGCTGTATTCATGTGTGGGTTTGGATTTCTTCAGATGAAGCGAACAGAAAAGAAGATTGACCGATATTTTTATAGCACCAACGCCTTTTTCAGAGAGTTCTTTGGTGAAACACTAACCGGTGATGATGTTGCTGAGCAGCGAAGGGTAGAACAACTATGGTGGGTTCCAAAACCTCTGAAAGCTCATGTATGGCAGTTCATTCTGCAGCAGGAGCGTATTTTGCCGGCGGGGAGGCTTATCGCCGCAGGGCACGGGGCGATGCTTTTTATTGCTTATCAAAAACCGGATGAGACGTTTATTACCTGGCTTTGGGTGATGTTCGCTGTGCTGCATCACTTACTCATTGCACTTACGTTTCGCTCCGACGTTTCGCCAGGATGGCTCCATCGATGGCTTGCTGATCGAAAAACATGGTTTGCAGCGCGGTTCTGGATGCAGGTCCGCTGGATATTACCCCTGCTGACAGGTATGAACATTCAGTATTTTATTTTTGGCACACCCGATTTTTATAGCCAGTCTGTAATCACTGCAATATTTCTTGGTACCGCAATTGTGATATCTTACGCTGGACAAACAACCCAAAACAGAGATTATAAAACGATTTGATGCTCACAATTAATCAGCTTACTAAACAATTTAAGGTCGGGTCTCCTGTATTCAGCAATTTCGATGCTGAATACAAACCTGGCAGAGTCATTGGAATCGTAGGCCCTAACGGTTCAGGAAAAACCACTTTTCTTCGAATATTGTCGGTTAACTCTTTTCCCACATCGGGTAATGTACACTATAACGGAAATAATATTCATGAGTCTCCGTCAGCCTATCTTCAGCATGTTGGACTTATTCATGATGAGGAGACGCTGCCTGTGCACCTCTCTGCAGCCGAGCTTTTGGAGTGGATTTTACGTTCCCGCACGCTTTGGACAGATGAGTCGGTAAAAAATATTGAATCGATTTTTGAAAGGCTGAACCTGGCTGAAAAAGATGAACAGATCGGTACCTACTCAACAGGTATGAAAAAGAAAACCCAGATTGCTGCGGCATTTATTACGAACCCCGATATTCTGATTATGGATGAACCTCTTCGGGGACTCGACAAAGAGACGCGCACCGTTGTGTACGATCTCATAAAGAATCAAAAAAAGAACAATAATAGCCTTATATTAATGTCATCGCACTCTATGGATACCGGAGATGAAATTTTTGACGAGATTTTAGAGTTTCCATTGAGAAGTTAAATCAACTAAAATAAATTTGCCGGGTCCTGTTTCGTAAATCAGCATTGTAATATTAAATTAATCACTGCCAGTTGACGCGCCCCGGACGCATCAGAAGCGGTGAATTTTAAATTCAATTTTTTCCATGTCCGAAATTAATTTACCAGAAGTTGAACTGAACATTTATTCCAAAAATGATCCTGTTGAGGTAACCGTTGTCGAAAACTACGTAGTTACCAAAGAGTCGAGCCCGAATATCGTGAGGCACATTACATTTGATGTTTCCGGCACTGAACTTGTTGACCGCGTTAAGGTGGGCCAATCAGTTGGCGTGCTGCCACCCGGAAAAGATGAGAAAGGAAAAGCACATCGGCTGCGGCTTTACTCGGTTTCTTCACCATCCTCGGGCGAAAGGGGAGAAAAGCACCTGATCTCAACTACGGTAAAGCGTACCATCGAGGAACTGGACAATAAACTCTATCTAGGAGTGGCATCAAACTACCTTGCCGACCTTAAACCCGGAGATAAAGTTCGGGTAACCGGACCAAGCGGACGACGTTTTCTGCTGCCCGAAAACTCGCAGGATTTCAATTACATTTTTTTCGCAACTGGAACAGGAATCGCGCCTTTTAGGGGAATGATTAAAGAGCTTTTTGAGAAAGATTACAGCAACGAATGTGCACTTGTTTTTGGGTGCCCGTACAGAACAGATGTTTTGTATGCTGATTATTTCGAGGATATGGATGAGAAGTATGATCATTTTCATTACCTGGTATCAGTATCACGCGAAGCACGTCGCGATGACGGGTCGAAATATTATGTACAAACCAAGCTCGATGACGAGAAAAGGCTGCTAAGCCCAATATTAGCAAAAGAAAACACGCTTATATACATTTGCGGAATGAAGGGAATGGAGACAGGAATCTACACGAAGCTGATTAATCAGGGTCATCCTGAGTATCTCGAAATTAGAAAAGAACTTCCTGACGACCTGAACGAAATACCCACCAAAAAATTCAAGCGATTTATCAAACCGGGGCCGCGTATTTTTGAAGAGGTGTATTAGCCGCCCTCTTTTTTCTTAGGTGTCTCTTCTGAATGTGGTGTTGAATCTTTTGACGTTTTTACAGAACCTCCCAGAGTTACAAATCTGTAGGGTCTGATGGCGCCACCATGATGTTCCGTATATACCTGTGTAAAAACAGCTCCAATAAGCACCGAGAATATGTTGAAGTAGACCCAGATTACAAAAACCACAAGTGATCCGGCCGCCCTGTAGGTTGTATCGATTCCTGTTTCTGAGAGGTAAAAACTGATCAGAAATTTTCCAATCATAAAAAGAATGGTGGTTGCAAATGCGCCCACAAATACATCCCGCCATCGTGCATGAACATCAGGCAGGATCTTGAAAATAAAAGCGAATCCAACCATTGCGAATCCTACAGTTCCAATTCGTGTACTTAAAATCAGGGTTTCGAGATCAATAAAGGGTATTAAATTAGAAATAAAACCTGAAGCTACACCCAAAAACGCCTCCGCTAAAAGAGAAGTAACCAGCAGCAGACTGAAGATCATAATCATCCCGAAAGAGATGAAGCGGTTAAAGAGAAAACTCTTGAACGTGTTCAAAGAAACACTTTCAACGTGCCATATTTTATTCAGCGCTATTTTTAACTGCATAATAACGGTGGTTGCACCAAAAAGAATGGCGGCAACGGCAATACCGGTTGTTAAGTAACTTGTAGACTCTTCTACCCGGCTGAATATGGCATCACTTAAAACCCGAATAGTATCCTGATCCAGATATGCACCCAAAAAACTGTTCAGCTCGTTTAAAACCGTCTCTTCATTCAGGAAGAGCGAGCCCATAGAGATAAGCAAAATAAGAATGGGAGCCGTTGAAAAGATGGTGTAAAAAGCTATGGCTGCACTGTACGTCAGAATTTCATCTTCAGCAGATTTCGATGCTGTTCTTTTTAACAGGCTTATAGATGTATTCCACCACTTTTTTATCATTTGAACAGCTGATTAATCGTATACTCTAATTCATCGGTAGTGTTATAAAAATGTGGGGCAATTCTGTATAATCCTTCTCTAGCGGAAATAATAATTTTTTGATCTTTCAGACTTCTCACAACATTGTCAGGGAAATCATCCGACTCCCGTGAAAAGGTAAGGATGCCCGACCTGTTTTTTCTGTCAACAGGTGTTACGATAGTTACTCCGCTTCTGTTTTTCAGCATTTTCATGAGTTCGTCGGTAAGTCTGAGAAGTTCTTGCCGAATAATTTCTACTCCTATATCCAAAAACATATTGAGACTGGCATGCATTCCGAAAATACCGGCCATATTCATGGTTCCTGTTTCCAGGTGCTGATTAACAGGCACCCAGGGCTGATCAAAATTGGTTAATTCCCAGGGCTCCTCTACAGATAACCAGCCTGTTTTAGATGGGGTCATCGATTTGGACAGCTTTTCACTGAGGTATAAAAATCCGGTTCCCATGGGCGACATCAGCCATTTATGACCGCCCGTTGCCAGTGCGTCGATACAGGCGGATTGTACGTTGATAGCAGAAGCACCCAGTGCCTGTATTCCATCTACTACAAACCAGATATCTTTCTCCTTGCAGATAGATCCAATTCCTTCTAAATCGGCCCGAAACCCGTTGAGATATTGAACAGCACTTATGGATACAAGTTTGGTGTTTTGAGTTATAGAGCTTTGAACCATTTCAGGAGTTACCATTCCATCAACAGGGTCGATATAGCGAACAGAAACTCCTTTTCTCTCGAGTGCGCGGAACGGCTGCACGTTGGAGGGAAATTCCATTCTGTTTAGCAAAACTTCATTTCCCGGTTCCAGGTTGAGGCCCTCCGCAACGGCAGATATTCCGTCAGAGGTATTTCCCATAAATGTTATCTGTTCAGACGATTCAGCATGGATGAGCCGGGCAACGAACGTTCGTGTTTCCCGGAGGATGTCCATCCAGTTCTCAAAGTCTTCAACTGGCCCATTTTGGCGACTGTTTAAAAATGTACGAATGGCTTCTGCTGTAGCAATCGGCATGGGTGAAATGGCAGCATGATTGAGGTAAACCGTTCCGTTTTTATGATGGCTGAAGAGCTCTCTGTACTCGTTTTTTGTCATTCTGTTAGTCAGTATTTATTGTGGCTTAGCAATATTTCAACTCTTTTTTTCAATTTGTGTGACGCCTGCACTTACCGCAAATTTCATAACATCTGCCGGGTTGGCGTCGAGTACTTTTATTCGGGCAGGGTCAACCAAAAAAAGATTTCCGGAGAAATTATAGGAGTGCGGGCAGTACACGGCGACGCGATCTTTAATCTTTAGCAGGCTCAGGTCATTTTCAGTTACGAACCCAATTCTTTCGACACCCTCGGTTAGAGTGAAACTGATGGGTCGGTTGAATTTCTTTTTGTTGCCCACAAAGGCTTCCGTAAAATCTTTAAAAGCCGTGTAGATAATTTTTACGATCGGCGTTTTTGCGATCAGACGCTCGAAGTAGGAAAATACCGGCCTGGAAATTGCCCAGGAGACGGCCATACCCAAAAACATGATCCCAAAAAATGCGGTGAGTATGCCAAGTCCCGGAATATCAAACGAAAGCCAGGAAAAAAGGAGCTCGTTGAGGGTATCGTCTGCCCAGTTTACAATAACGATGAGAATATAAAAGGTGGCAAAAATGGGAAGAACAAAAAGGAGCCCCCGGAAGAAATAGTTTAGTAAGGTTTTCATGGTGCTAATGTGCAGTTAAATAAATCTCAAACCATAAAATACTCAAGATTTACGTGGCGATTCAATGCAGATCAAAAAAACCTGAAACCTGTTCCCGAGCTCCCTTTAAATCGTATATGTTTTCGTTTCAGTGTAGTTACGCAAAACCGAACATCAGCGGAAACAGAAATGTAACAATAGCCACCCAGATTGCATAAACCGGCAGAAATTGTGCAATACTTTTCTCAGCTGCGTCGGTTTGGTGGCTTTTGATAAGGTTCTTAATCAGGGAAACGGCGATTAGGATCAGGTTTATAAATATAAGAACGTTAATCCCCAGCACAGCTGCGCGGTTGGGAGTGATGCCCCATTCCCAAATACGATAAAGAATAGCAGAAAGTGCAATGCCGTTCAAGATAACTGTTATTACAGATAATCCGCTCAGCATAAACAGGGAAATTTCATTTTTATGGTTATGGGAAGTTTCTGATATCGAAAAGAGAATGATTGCCATTACCCCAATTAAAAGCGCATTAAAAATGATCAGAAATTCGCGATCGTTGTATGGATCTTTGCCTGTATAAAGAACCGCCACCAGGTAAATGGTAAGCATCACAAAGACAACAGGCGTAAAGATTTTTGCAATAACCGGCGTTACTTTGCCCACAAGCTGGGGGGTGGTACGAACCAGGTGAGTTGCTAGGACAGGGGCAGCGGCAATACCCCATATTGCTATATACTCAAAATAGAAATCTTCAATATCCAGATCGATTAACTGAAACAGGCCAAGAGTGATTGCGGTAAAAAGTCCGCCGGAAATAACGATGAGCGTGGTCATTACAACCAGATCTCCGTTATAGCTAAGAAAATCAAGTCGCTTGTGATAGCTTAGCGGTGATGCACCAGTGTATACGTAACCCAGCAGCATCCATAAAACCAGGGGTAAATGAATGCAGGCGAGGAAGAATGTGTCGGTCTGTTCGGTACCGGGAAGAAGATTGATGTAAATGACTGAGATCAAAATACCCATAATCGCCACGGCCATTTGTTTGCCGGAGATGGAAGCTTTTACAGCGAAATAAGCCATCAGAACAGGGAAAGTGATAAATGCGATATTTCTTGGGAAGAAATAGTCGGGGTCCAGGGACGTAAAATCAGGAATTTTTGCAATCATTCCTGCAATAAGTGATAAACCAAGCACCAGGAAAAGATCCTGTTTCTGCCATGGAGAGCTTTGTTTAGCTTGATAGTTTAGGCGTTCATACCATATTCGGGCAGTATTATTGTTCTTAATATCAGGGTAGAGTTTGTTAAACTCAGTTCGAAATTCGCTTTTGTTATTTCTGTAAAGCTTCTCCAGCTTCTCAGGCTGGTCAATCTGTTTCAGGATCTCTTTTTTCATCGTTAATAGGGAATCAGTATGTTTGTGTTTTACTTTGAAATACAAAGTTGATTGGAAAAATTTTTATTTTTGGTCGCCAATCAGGTTTTTCTTTTTTTTGAGTCGAATTTTAGTGATCCATCCCAACCCTGAGAGAATCAATATTAGGGGAATAGCTCCGGGTTCATCCTCTACGATAATCATATAAATCAGCAGCAGAAATCCGGTGATTAATATTATGAGGGCGATCAAAGGCTGCCACGTTCGTTTTTTTGTGAAATAGCTGTTCATCCGTTTTTTTGAGATTTGATTATCTGTTCAAGTGCATCTAAATGATTCTGAAAAGCTTTCTCCCCCTCAGATGTCATGGAGTAGCGTGTATTTGGTTTATTATCGATAAACGACTTTTTTGACTGAATAAAATTTTCTCCTTCAAGCTTTTTGATATGAGTGGCAAGATTTCCATCGGTAACGTCCAGGAGTTCCTTTAGCGACGTGAAATCAAGTGAATCATTCACTGCCAGTGCAGACATAATTCCCAGCCTTATTCTGCTTTCAAATGCTTTATGCAGATTGTCGAATGATAGATTCACAACAGATCACCGCTCGTACTTAAGGTGCATATACAGTCCGTAAAGAATATGAACAACCCCAAAACCGATGGCCCAAAACAAAAGCCCTGTAGTGATTAAAACTGTATTCAATATTCCCAAAACGATCTGTACAAATCCCATAACCCGAACTTCGCGAAATGTGTAAAACCCCGCGATGTAAAGAGAAAGCCCATAAAAAATAAGCATCAGGGGTGCGGCAAGTCCAAGCAAGTTGTTGAAAGATAAAAGCAATATTAGAGTACCCCCGATAAGAAGCGGAACAGCCATGCTTCTGAGCATTTTTTTTGACGTACTATTCCAGGCTTTTTCATTCCTCTTTTTGGCTTTAATTCGCGAATCGAAAAAAGCGGCAGCGAGTGAGAATAGTAAAATGATAGCTGCAGTGAGTGATACAGTTTCAATATTTGGGTGAGAGTAGAGGAAGCCATCCGGCTGAAACTTAAGAACAGAATGCGCGAACCAGGCTCCACTCAGCGCAAAGATACCGGCAAGAATTCCTGCCCACCCGGAAAGCGATAAAAATTTTGAAGATCGAACCATCATCCGGCGGATCTCGGTAATATCGTCTATATAGTTATGTTGATTTTTCATACAAAGAACTTTTAATTACAAAGTAATATTAAAATCATCATAACGCAATAGTCTGGATTTATTTTTTCGAGAAAGATTTTTGAACTATCGAGAGAAAAATGGGGTAATAAATGAAGCAGGGATTGAGGCTGTTTTAAAACTTTTAAAATAATCGAGCAGAAATGCGGCCGATCAGCCCTTGATTTTTAGACAGCTGGCTGTATATTCACACTGTCCTAAATTAGAAATAGTTGTTTCCACGTTAATTAAACAGATCCTTATGAGAAGATTACTATATACTTTGCCGATTATTTTCACTGTTTTTCTTGGAGTTCCGCTGCAAGCTCAAACAACTGCCGATAGTGAGCCCGAATCACTTCAGGGCTTTGCGAGGGCAGTAGATGTATCCGGCGAAACCATTTTTATTGGCGAACCGGCTAATTATCACCAGCCAGGCATTGTATACATTTACGCTAAAGATGGATTATCCTGGGCCGAACAAATGCGGCTTCAGGCCCCAGACGGTGAAATTGGCAATAATTTCGGATCTGTACTTTCTGCTGATGGCGAGCAACTGCTTGTCGGTGCCCCGGGGGCAAACGAAGGGAACGGAGCTGTTTACTATTATGCCTCAGAAAATGGAGTATGGAACGAAATGGACATACTAACCACCAATAGTGAAGAATCGGCCTTTGGTTCGAGCGTACTTTTACATGGAGATCACGCATACGTAGGAGCACCCATTTATGCTGATGGCAGAGGTGCCGTTATTGTTTACCGAAATAATGGCGGAGTATGGGATCAGGTTACCACGATTTCGAATCCCGATACAACCGGTTCGGGTTTTGGATCAACCCTTGCATTCGATGATGAAGCTCTTGTAATTGGCGCACCTTCGCGTTCAGGCGGATCTGTTTTTGTATTTGAAGAGTCCGGTTCTGAGTGGGAGTTGGCAGCCAGCCTCAGCAGCAATCAGGCCGATGAACGAAGTATGTTTGGCTCTGTCCTAAACATTCGGGATGGAAAAGTTTTTGTAGGAGCTCCCCGACAAAACGGAGCTGCTGGTGCCGTGTTTATTTTTTCTGAGGATGCATCCGGTGAATGGGCAGAAGATGGACGATTAAGCGCATTTGATGCCCAAAACTGGTACATGTTTGGTGGTGCCATTGAATTTACTGACGGAAAGGCCTGGATAGGTGCGCCAAGTGCGGACCAGGGAAGAGGAGCGATTTATAAGTTTGAAAGTGACGAAAATGGCAATTGGATCTCTTCAACCAAATTGATGTCAGACCAGGGCGAAGGCGACCTTTTTGCAGGCACACTTGCGGTGGAAGGAGATGTAGCTGTAGCCGGTCTTACCGGTGCGGATTATGGAGCCGGTTCTGCTGCTATTATGGAACGTGACGAATCTGGAGGCTGGGTCACACAGCAAATTGTGATTGGCGAAGGAGATAACGTACTGCAGCCCATAACCGGAGGCAGGGTAGAATGCGAAGATGGCTATGCCGATATCTTTGGTTGTGAAAATGTGGATATGATCTCCTTTTTACCAATTAGCGCTCTTGGAGGGGATCGTGGTGTTCAGCTAAACGATATGTGGGGATGGACTGACGAAGATACCGGTAAAAACTATGCTCTCGTAGGCCGCAATAATGGAACATCCTTTGTGGATGTAACCGACCCGCTGAATCCGGTTTATATTGGAGACCTGCCAATGACCGAAGGGTCTCGAGCAAATGTATGGCGGGATATGAAAGTATATAGTGATCATGTATTTGTAGTCGCCGATAATGCCGGAGCGCATGGTGTACAGGTTATGGACTTAACAAGGCTTCGGGAATTCGATGGAGAACCCATCATATTTGATGAAGACGCGATATACAGAAATGTAAACAGCGTTCACAACATTGTGATTAATGAACAGACCGGGTTCGCATTTGCAGTTGGCAGCAGCGGTGGCGGTGAAACATGCGGTGGTGGCCTGCATATGATCAATATCCAGGAACCAACCAATCCTACATTTGCCGGATGCTTCGCTGACCCTTCAACGGGTCGTTCCGGAACCGGTTACTCACACGACGCTCAATGCGTGATTTATGAGGGCCCTGATGAAGAGCATCAGGGACAAGAAGTCTGTTTTGGATCAAATGAAACGGCCATCAGTATCGCGGATGTCACCGATAAAGAGAACCCGATTGCGCTTTCTACCGGATCGTACCCCGATCACGCCTATGTTCACCAGGGCTGGCTAACCGAAGATCAGCGTTACTTCTTCCAGAATGATGAACTGGATGAAATTTCAGGTAACGTAGAGCAGACCCGGACACTGATATGGGACGTTAGCGATTTGGACGATCCGTTGTTTGTGGATGAATTTTTTGTTCCAAATCCATCCTCAGATCACAATCTTTATATCGAAGGAAACACCATGTACCAATCCAACTACGCCAGCGGGCTGCAGGTGATTGATATTACAAACCCGGAAGCACCACAGCGTGTTGGATACTTTGATACGCATCCGTTTGTAGAGGACGCCCCCGGATTTCCGGGAACCTGGAGTAACTTCCCTTACTTTGATGATATTGTACTGATGACAAGTTCAAACGAAGGACTTTTCATTCTGGACGCAAATCGGGAAAACTAAGCTAACGTTTCAAGTAACGGCAGCATTGGTACTGGTTTAACCTGTATTAATGCTGCCCATTTTATAAACACAATAAATGATCTGGTGAACCTCATGTCTCATGTTAAATCAATACTACTTGGGTTTATCTTTACTTTGATGGGTACGGTGCCGGGTTGGGCTCAAACTGAAGCACAACCTCAGTACATCTATGTGTGCAATCAGGGGTCGGCTTCGGTTTCCATAATTGATGCCTCCATCAATAAAATTATTGCGACGGTTGATTTTACCGAGCTTGGATGTTCTGAAAACGCAATGCCGCATCACGCTGTTGCTGAGCCTGATG
>DATGBT010000067.1:0-2790 GCA_035312505.1 Balneolaceae bacterium
GGAGATCCATGGAGATTTGCAGGACCATCAATGACGTTCGGCAGGCGGTAGCGGCTAAACGCCAAACAGGGAACCGAATATCGTTCGTACCGACTATGGGGGCTCTCCACGAAGGGCACCTTTCGCTGATGCGGCTGGCCCTGAAAGATGCCGAAACCGTTGTTGTCTCGATCTATGTAAATCCAACACAATTCGGGCCAAACGAAGATTTTGATACTTATCCGCGAGACCTGGAAAGCGATATAGAGAAGTGCAAAAATGAAGGGGTGGAGATCATATTTGCCCCCAGTCACGATGAGATCTATACCGACGAAACCTATCTTTCCATTGGAATTCACTCTTTAAACAGTTCGATGTGCGGAGCCAGCCGGCCCGGTTTCTTTGAAGGCGTACTTCTGATTGTGAATAAGCTATTCAACATCGTAAAACCCGACAGCGCAGTTTTTGGCCAGAAGGATATTCAGCAGTTTCAGATTATAAACCGAATGGTTCAGGAATTTAACCATGATATTAAGATGATCATGGGCCCCATAGAGAGAGCCAACGATGGACTGGCCCTCAGCAGCAGAAACCAATATCTGAATGAGAAAGAGAGACAGGCCGCTCCCGGTTTATACCGGACACTTCGATATATAAAAGAGCAGATTTCAGATGGAGTGAGCACTCCGTCTCTGCTGATAAAGCATCAGGAAAGTGAACTCGAAGCAAAAGGTTTGAAAATTGATTATATTAATGTGTTTTCGATGCAAACGCTCCAGCCTGAAAAACATGTTGAGAAAGGTGGTAAATATATTGTCGCCGGAGCCGTTTATGCAGGTAACACACGACTCATTGATAACCTTTTGATTGAATAATAAGTACAGAGATTATGAAACTTTCGATGTTTAAATCCAAACTGCATCAGATGAAGGTAACCGAAGCAAATCTGATGTATGAGGGCAGCATAACCATAGATGAAGATCTGCTTGAGATGGCCAATATTTTGCCCTACGAAAAAGTTTCTGTTGTAAACATTACAAATGGCGCCCGCCTCGAAACCTACACCATTCCCGGAGAGCGCGGCAGCCGAATTTGCTGCATGAACGGTGCTGCCGCCAGGCTCACACAGGTTGACGACAGGATTATTGTAATTGCGTACGCACAGATGGAGCCTGAAGAGGCTAAAAATCATAAGCCTACCGTAGTGGTTGTTGATGAAGAGAATGAGCCAAAAGATATATTCCGGAATGCTTCGCATGGCCAAAAATATGGTCTCGAAAACGGAATTATCGAAGAGTAGTCAATTAATGCTCCATTCTGTTGTTCAGCGGCGTGTTTTATTCCAGTAGCTTCAGCCTGTTGGTATTCGTTCTCCTTTTTCGTTTCATTATTAGATTGCAGATTCTCTTCTGCACAGCTACTTTATTTGCAATGGGAAAATGCGGTTTGCAGATTTCCTGTTTTATAACGCAATAAACAGATTATGGATCAGCAAAAAGGCTATTACCGGCAGTTAAGGGAGTTGACAAACTCCTTTTTTGAAGAAAACCTGCCATTGGCAATCCGGGAGTTTATTGCGAAAAAAAAAGAGCCGTTCCTTCACTGGTTTACAGATACTTATAGTGCCTTTCTGAAAGTAAAAAAAGATGATCCGCAGCGGCAAAGGAAAATAGTAAAAGAGCTAAATGAACGAATGCCGTTGCTCCGGGATCTGCTGAAAGATGCTGAACCGGGTGCGTCAGAAAGCTGGCTTCAGGATTTGAAGAAGATCGTTGCCACACTTCCCGAGAATATAGAAGAAGAATCGTCACCCGATCGGTTCGAAGCATTAGAGAAAGATTCGACAGCGGTTCGCATCAAAAAAATGGTAAAAAGATCGGCCAGAAAATTTCCGGGCGGGCCGAAGGTGGCATATCAAATAATACCGTTAAGAAATATTGTGGAGTCTGTGCTTCTTGAAAGCACATATGTACGAAAAGAGATCGTCGGAGAGGGGTACTTGATGATGGTAAACGCCTTTGATCTTATTCTTGAAACGGAAACTGAACCAGATGAAGTAACAGAGGGGAAAAAATATACCGATAATTTCCGGATTGATCAGGTTGAACATATTGAAACGCATCTGCAGGAGGCCATTCAGCTGCTAAAAAATGGAATTGAGCCTGATGAAGCCGTGATGCAGGCGATGGCCAAAGAAGCGATAGGGCGGGCAGAAAAAGCGGATACCACAGAGTTGAGAAGTTCGCGATTTGAAGATGCGGTTATCAATAAAAAGCGACTCCGGTATACGCTGGAGCTGGATGAGTACGAGAAAGAGTGGGAAAAGTACCTTCAGTCGCAGTTTGCAGATTTCAACATTCAGCTGGAGCTTGGGACCTACGGTTTAGAGGTAGCAGAGGGCCATAAAAACATTCTGGATCTGACGCATGAATATTTCCGTGATTTCTGCTATTTGCCGCTCGAAGGCGCCGTAAGCTATGTAAAGGAGATTAAGGGAAAAATTGATGAGAGCCGCCTTGGCAATGTGCTTTCAAAGAGCCAAACAAAAAAGATACAGACCGAGGTACGCAGCGAATTTGCGGATGAAATTTTGGAAAACATCCGAAATACAGATCTTCAGGAAGATGTGGTAACCCGGATTGGCAAGGAGGTGAGCAGGATGCAGTTTAGAACCGGGATATTTACTGAATCTATTACCCTGCCCAAGGAAAGAAAGGTCGAAAACCTGGTTCCTTATACTGCGTTTGATACGATTCGGTGGAGGGCACTGGCAACCCGGTTTTTTAAAGAAAATGCTGTTCGTGAACTCGA
>DATGBT010000068.1:0-3265 GCA_035312505.1 Balneolaceae bacterium
CAGACTTCGGAAGTCTGTGATTTATGATCGTTGCTGTATTAACATGATACTACTGCAGTGTCAACGTCAATCTGTAGTTTCAAATCCGCAGAGTTTTCCAGACAAGAAACTACAGATTATTCATTAAACGGTTAATTATTATTTATATAAAACGGGTTTTTTACAAAAAATCAAGCATGACTAAATTAAAAAAATCTTCGTGTTTCTTAGAGTCTTCGTGGCAGCCTCTGGGGAATCACCACGAAGGCCCAAGGACTCGAAGGTTCACGAAGAGTCGTTATTTCGTTAAAAAATCCAATAATAGCGCTGAACACACAACTCTAAATCTTTATTCCGCGTAGATACATCTATCCGGATCATCTTTGATATAGTAGGTTTTATAATTCAATGCATCTGGATCCATGCATCCTTTCAGATTCAGAATACGCACAGATCTGAAATCAGTAGGATGACTTTCAGACTGCAGGGCGATATATCCCCGTTCCAGCAGAGATCCGTCATCGAGCTGGGGTTCTGTATACTCCATTACAATCTCACCGTTCAGTTTATGCTGAATCAGCGAATCTCCATAGGCAACAAGCTCCGCCGTAACCCACTGGTCGCCGTGATGTGTGGGCCCATTTGATGAGGTGCAGTGGTCGGTGATCAAAGCACCGTCATATACAATATGAGTGCCGGGGGTACAGACATTTCCGTTTGAGCGATCATTTTCACCGTCGCCACCCAACAGCTGGAATTCGATAGAATTTGGAAAGTCCTGATCTGCCTGCATGGTTTGTGCCGGTTGTGAATGAAACATGATTCCGTTGTTACGCCATGCCCAAGCCGGACCACCCTCTATCTGTGATCCCGTAAATCGATATTCAACCTGGAGGCGGTAATAGGAGTAGGATTTCTCATAAAAAATATGGCCGAAAACCTGATTATACTCACCATAACCATCGTATCGAACTTTAAGAAGTCCGTCTTCAACCCGGAAAGTTTGACGTGGATCCCTGTTAAATTCACTGCCCCTGATTTTGATATTCCACCCGTCAAGATTTTCCCCGTTAAATAATTCTGCCCACTCTTCGTGATCGCTTGCTACGGCAGGTATTTCTTCGGCCTGACCGCAGCTTATAAGAGAAAATGTTATCAGTACAAGAGCTGCCGGTAGTAATCTTCTGATTGCCATACAGTGAATTGTTTGTTTAACGACATTGTAATACTGAAATGTAACAGCCCCTTGTGTAAATAACCACTCATGAAATGGTTTTGATATCTACGATTCCGGGTCGGAGCTCTGTTGGTCGAGGTTTTTCACTTCCTCTACCTGATCGAGTTTAAGATAACTGGTGAGTTCTTCACGAAGGTCTTCGGCAATAGAATCGGGATGTGTTATTTTTGTATAGAAAATTGTAAAGTAGATGACCTTTACGGAGGTCACCATGCGCTCAAAAAAAACCGAAAAAAGTTTTCCAACGAAGATGGCTGCCACAAGTGGAATCCAAGAAAATTGCAGGGTCTGTATAGGAAAATCAGGATTATTAAAGTTAAATTCCTGAGAGGGAAAAAATCCGCTGAAAAGAACACCGCCGCCAAGGGCAAGAAGTATGAGAATAAAATAGACAGGCCCAACTACTTTTCTAATTACCTTACCGAGAAAATCAATTCCAAAAACACCTACCAGCGTTTCGGGAACCTGGTCTTTCAGCGTTTTCATTTTTTCAATGGAGGGTTTGATGTCGAGCTTGTCTACAGCAACGGAGGGTATGAGGTAGTGATTGATAAGATCCCATACTTCACCCAAACCGGAAATAATAAGATTGATGAGGCCTGCCATAAACCCTTTTTCACTCGATTTACTTTTACTGGCAACGGCCATGGCGATATCCATCCAGGCAATCTTCCGGATCTGTGATTTCAGTGTCTTCGACACCTTAACCGACTCTTTGTATCCCGGATCACTGCCCGTGATCGCTTCATTAACAATCCAGCTCATACGAAGCTCTTGTTTATTGAAGTAAAAATATTTGTAGAGAAATAGCAGAAACGCGACAAAGAAAGCGAGAAACTGAAATGGCATATCATACCAAAATCCAAATACTCCATAAAAAAATAAAAGCACCATAACGCTTACATAGATCAGCATTCGGTAAAAAGGCTTCACAATATCATCATCCCGCCCAATCACAACAAAGGTATTCTTGAAGAGGTGAAAAACGGAGGCCATTCGATTTTTGAAAGTGAGCTGATCGAAAGACTGAGTTGTTTTTTTGAAATCGAAACTCATGGTACGCTTCATTTTACAGTTAAGGTTTGTGTTAGGCGAAGCGTTTCGGTTCATGTAAACACTTCTACTTAACAATGCGAAGGAATTGCTAAGTTTTATCATACAGAAAAAAATTAATTCCATATCAAACCTGAGTAAATACCGCTCGTCTCCTGACTTCCGCACTTTTTTGATAGTGAAATTTTGGGCATTGATAATCCATGACATACGGGTAGAAAAAAAGATTGATGGGTGTCCCGCTTCTTTTAAAAGTTTTCGCTGGTTTTGCTACTTTGAGTGGGTAGAGCCAGATTAAACTATCACAATTGGGTATTCGCTTTCGTACTTTTTGATGTCAAAAAGTATCCATGCCACAGGCATCCCGCTGGGGAAAAACACCGGGCGGTGCCAGTGCTCACTCGGAGGTTTTCCTCCGCTATGAGATGTATTAAGCAATGGTCCACATCGCTCACAGCAGGTTATCAGTAATCCAGCCGGTATGCTTTATACAAACGATCTTATACGCTCCGGCAAACCTGAACACCTCACTCACACTGCCAAGGCCGGTTGGGTTGCAGCCTTATCTCTGTTATATGCCAGCGAATAAAACCCGATAAATGAAGAAAACAACGGGATGCAATTGTGAACTGTGAACCAGTAATGAACGATACAGTAATCCGCGATTAAGCTCCTACACACGCGTATAGAGTGTCTAAGGCACAATACGAACACGTAACTTTTGACAGGGTGTCCCAATGCGGAAATCAGGAAAAAATTTATTCCATATCAAACCTGAGTAAATATCGATCGTCTAACCAGTAGAATAATTGTTTAAACCAATAAATGAGGACACCCATGAGAACAATAATCAGCACACTGATAATCTTCTTGATGGCTGCAGCAGTTTCGCTGAATGCGCAGCCAAGATTCGGGAATGGCAACGGAATGAATGGAATTCATCCGCTAATTTCTCAGCACGGACAGGAACTGAGCCTGACTGATAACCAGTTGAAG
>DATGBT010000069.1:0-13839 GCA_035312505.1 Balneolaceae bacterium
TTCTCTTTCTGTCCGGTCTTTAAGAGCAATAAAACTAAAAGCAGAATTTACAGAGCTGGAAGCTCCAAACCCCGGTGAGGTTACCGTATTCATGGCCTCGAGTTCGGGTACATTTTCCTGAACAACATCAATCATCTTGTCTACATAGTTGTCCATATATTCAAACGAGGCACCCTCGGGAGCCGTGGCAAAAATACGCAGCTGGCCGCGATCTTCCATCGGGGCAAGTTCTTTCGGTATGTTTATGTACAGTAACGCAATGAGCCCAAAAGCACCCGCAAGTATAACAAACGCCATCCACCGAACTTTCATAAAAGATTCAAGTGAGCTTTTATAAAGATTGTTCAGCCAAATGAAGAAAGGTTCAGTTGCTTTATAGAACCGGTTTTTTTCAGCTCCTTTCGATAAAATCTTCGTGGAAAGCATTGGGGTAAGCGTTAAAGCCACGAATGATGAGATGATAACCGCTCCGGCAATCACTACCCCAAACTCCCGGAATAATCTACCTGTTTGCCCCCCTAAAAACAGAATAGGCATAAAAACGGATACCAGGGCAAGCGAGGTCGCTACAACTGCAAAGAAAATCTCTTTTGAACCTAAAATTCCGGCCTCAATCACAGACATTCCCTGCTCCATTTTCGCATAAATATTTTCCAGAACAACAATCGCATCATCCACTACAAGACCGATTGCCAGAACCACGGCAAGCATTGTGAGTACATTAATGGAGAAACCTGCAACATACATCACAAAGAGTGAGCCAATAAGGGCAATGGGAATTACGATAATGGGGATAAGTGTTGTTCTCCAATCTCTTAAGAACAGAAAAATGATCAAAATAACAAGGCCAAGAGCCAGGAAGATTGTCTGCTGAACCTCATTAATGGATTCCTGAATATATTCCGTTGTGTCGAACCCAACAGCGATGCTTACATCCTCTGGCAGATCCTGTTCAATACGCTCTACACGATTAAAAAACTCTTCAGCAATCTCAAGCTGATTTGAACCCGGCTGAGGAATAGCCACGACACCCACCATCGGAATACCATTCCTCTTTAAAACAGTACGCTCGTTTTGAGCGCCAAGTTCGGCATAACCGATATCACCGAACCTGATTTTTCTGCCTTCGTCTTCACGAATTATCAAATTATTAAACTCTTCGGCTGTTGTAAGCCGCCCCATGGTTCTCACTGATAGCTCTGTGCTCATACCTTCTATACGCCCGGATGGAAGCTCAACGTTTTCGCGGGTAAGCGCCTGCTGAACATCAAGCGGGGTAACGCCATAAGCGGCCAGCTTTATTGGATCCATCCACATTCGCATGGCATACTCCTTAGAGCCCCATATCTGAATGGTACTCACTCCGGAAATAGTCTGCAGCTGCTCTTTGAATACATTATCGGCGATGGATGTCAGGTCGAGCAGGTTGCGGCTGTCGCTGCGAATATTCAAAAAAACAATGGGGGATGCATCTGCATCGGCTTTTGTAACCGTTGGCGGATCGGCATCAGCCGGCAACGACCGCTGCGCACGTGATACACGGTCGCGCACATCGTTGGCTGCGGTTTCCAGATCGAGATCGAGGTCAAACTCAACCGTAATAGTACTTCGTCCTTCGCGGCTTACGGATGTGAGCGTTCGAATACCTGCAACACCGTTAATAGATTCTTCTAGCGGTTCCGTAATCTGCGACTCAATCACCTCTGCATTTGCCCCTACATACGATGTACTCACCGTAACAATTGGCGGATCAACAGACGGGTATTCCCGCACTCCGAGATAGAAAAAGGATATGATCCCAAAAAGCACGATAACGATCGACATTACTGAGGCTAAGACCGGCCTGCGGATACTGAGGGAGGATAAACTCATAGTTCAGAACTTTTCGTGGTTTCTGTTACGTTCACTTCCATTCCCGGTCTTACCTGCAGAAGTCCCGTTGTTAACACAACATCCCCTCGTTCCAGTCCGTCAACAATCTGAACTTTCTCGCTGGTTCTGATTCCGGTGCTCACCATTCGCTGCTCCACCACACCATTATTCGATACATACACCTTTTGAGCATTCAACTCCGGTATAATGGCTATGGTTGGAACCATCAGAGCATCATTAATCTGATCCAGAATTAATTCAATGTTTGCAAATGCACCAGGATATAGCAGATTCTCATCATTCTCGCTGAGTGCCCGTATCTGCAGCGTCCGTGTTTCGGTATCCACCCTGGGTTCCACTGCATACACTTCACCAATAAATGTTGAATCTACACCCTGTACCGTAAAATTAATACTTATCCCCTCCCGAATTTTTGAGATATATCGTTCAGGAACAGAAAAATCGATTTTAACTGGATTTACCTCCTGAAGAGATGCAATTCTGGAGCTGGGAGTAATGTACGCTCCGGGGCTTGCATATTTAAGCCCCAAAATCCCTGTAAAAGGTGCTTTTACTTCTGTTTTCTCAATTTGAGCATCTATCAGCCTTAATTCAGATCTCAAAACATTCACTTCGTTGAGTGTTGCATCATAATCATCCTGGCTAATCCCCCCTCTTTCAAGTAGCCGGGCCTGGCGTTCTTCGCGTTGCTCCGCAAGGTTCAACCGAAACTGTGCACGTTCTCTTTGTGCCTGAAGCTCACTGTCATTAATTTTTAATAGCAAGTCACCTTTTCGAACCTGGGAACCCTCTTCAAAGTAAATATCCGTGATAATACCGGATGCTTCCGTTGCCAGTTCGACTACTTCGTTTGCCTGGATGGTACCGGTAGAAAAGATTCGGTCTTCTACAGTTTCAAAATCAAGTTCCACGGCTTCCACCTCTAGCAAACCCGAACCTGCGTTACTGCTGTTCTGCAGCTCACTATCGGTATCTGATTCAAAAAAAGGCTTCACTTTGGGATAAGCCAAACCGGCTATTACCAAGACTACAATTGTTATAGATAATATTTTCTTCAATGTGTATAAATCTTTATAGGAGAGTTCATAATATGCTTTTTAGAACGGCAAAAATAAGCATATAGTTTTCTCTTACGTACCTGATCAATGTAAAATAATGTACCTGTAGACCGTGAACCAATAAAAAAGACGATTGGGAAATCGCCTTCTTTAGTAGTAAATAAGTTGGAGAATTTACTTATGCAATCTGTGCGTCGAGCTGCTTTTTGATGTGCGTTTTGGGTACCGCACCAATAATCTGATCAACCACTTCACCATTTTTGAAGATAAGCAGTGCAGGAATACTGCGAATTCCATACTTCACAGATACCTGGGGATTATGATCTACATTTACTTTTCCGATCTTTGCCTTGCCTTCATATTCACCGGCAAGCTCTTCTACTACCGGACCAACCATTCGGCACGGGCCACACCACTCTGCCCAAAAATCAACCAAAACCGGCTGGTCTGATGATTCAACTTCATCGGAAAAATTATTGTCGTTTAACTCTATTGGTTTACTCATTGCGTTCTGTTTATTTATTGTTGATCAAAATATGATAAAACATATCCTAATAGTCACATATCTATTCGTTATTAAAGCTATCACATTTTCTTATCGGCGTCCATTATTTTTTAATCACACGTTTATAACGAAGCACCGCTATTTTTTGCCAGTTTTACCGCATTGTTGCCTATAACCCCTTTTAATCCCGAAAGGAGAATATTATTGGGTTCAACAACAAATTTCCGAACGCTCATACGAATCGGGCTTTGTGCGTGGACGGACTCTACAACCAGCTTAACCGGGGTTTCACCTTTATGTTCCGAGAGAAGGTCGGCCACCTGCTTCAGGTCATCTCCATTCAGCTTGCCGGTTTGTAAAAGCAGCGTAAGCTGCAGCTTGGCCTGGTGTTTTTCACGCAGGTTTTCCACGCGATCCATACTGTTTGCAATAATACTTAGTTCACCCTTTCTGTTCGATACTTTTCCTTCGAGCAGCACTACCGTATCGGGGGCAATCATGCCCTGATGGCGATCGTATACTTCACTAAAGATCAAAATCTCCGTACTGCCGTTCAGGTCCTCAATTTGGGCAAACGCCATCGGCCTGCCCTTTCGGTCGGTTACCCTGTTTACATTTGTAAAAATGCCAATCACTTTTATCGTCTCCTGCCCCTGTAAATGATTGAGTTCGTCTTCTGCAAGAGTGTGTGTGGCAAAAATCCGGGCGTCCTCTTTATGCTTGTCCAGAGGGTGGCCGCTCAGGTAAAACCCGATCAGTTCCCTCTCTTTATTCAGCCGTTCTATATTTGTCCATGGCGGGCACTCACGCAATTTGGGCTCACTTAGCAAACCTCCCTCACCCGAGGAACCGCCGCCAAACAAACTGGCTTGATTCAGCCTCTCTTCTTCCTGTTTTCTTGATGCGTAACTCAGCACATCCTCAATACTCGCCAAAAGCTGCGCACGATTTTCGTGAAGTGTATCAAATGCGCCGGCCTGGGCAAGGCTTTCAATCGTTTTTTTGTTGCAGACACGTGTGTCAATTCGTGAAGAAAAATCAAAAATGCTTCTGAACTCCCCTTTATCATTCCGCTCAATTACAATCTGCTCAATCGCGGCCGAACCTACCCCTTTAATGGCCGACATCCCGTACTGAACCCGTCCGTCACGTGCAACAAACTTACCTTCTGCCGTATTGATATTGGGTTGGTCAACAGGTATTCCTATACGCTGACACTCCTCAATAAAAAAGCTCACTTTTTTGATGTCGCCCATGTTATGGCTCAATACAGCGGCCATGTACTCTGCCGTATAGTTGGCTTTAAAAAACATGGTTTGATACGCCACTACCGAATAGGCTGCCGAGTGTGACTTGTTAAACCCATATCCGGCAAACATGGCCATCTTGTCGAACACCTCTTTTGCCGTTTTCTTATCGTACCCTTTCTCAACAGCCTGTTCGATGAATTTCTTCTCCTGGGGCGGCAGAAGCTCAGGCTTTTTTTTACCCATAATTCGCCGCAGCACGTCCGCTTCTCCAAGAGTGTAGCCGCCCATTCGCTGGGCAACCATCATGATCTGCTCCTGGTAAATCATAATGCCGTAGGTGGGCTCAAGAATATCGCGCAGATCTTCATGATCGTATACAACCTCCTCCTCTCCGTGCTTCCGCCTGATGTAATCGGGGATAAACTGCATCGGACCCGGCCGGTACAAGGCGTTCATGGCAATCAAATCGTTGATGCCTGTGGGTTTCAGATTCTTCAGGTGTTTCCGCATCCCGTCCGATTCAAACTGAAAAATACCTACCGTAGCCCCCTGCTGAAACATCTCATACGCCTTTTCATCATCCAGCGGAATATCATCCAGGTTATACTCCTCACCATGGTTTTCCTTTACGTACTGAATAGCCGTTTTCAGGATCGACAGGGTTTTGAGCCCGAGAAAGTCCATCTTCAGCATTCCTGCATCCTCAATCACCTTGCCGTCGAACTGCGTAACATAAAGGTCAGCATCTTTTGCAGTTCCCACAGGTATATAATTGGTCAGCTTGTCGGGGGCAATAATCACCCCTGCAGCATGAATACCGGTATTCCTTACAGATCCTTCCAGCGTTTCTGCCATCTGCAGGGTGCGTCCCTCCAGTGAGTCCGACTCTTTGAGCTGCCTCAGCTCTTTCACCTCACCAAAAGCATCTTCCAGAGAGATGCCGATTGTTTCCGGCACCAGCTTTGCAATTCGGTCTGCCTCAGACAGCGGCAGGTCCAGCACCCTGGCCACATCCCGTACCGAGGAGCGGGCAGCCATCGTTCCAAAGGTGATAATATGAGCAACCTGATCTTTACCATATTTCTCTACCACATAATCAATGACCCTCTGGCGCCCGTCATCATCAAAATCGATATCGATATCGGGCATACTTACGCGTTCCGGGTTCAGAAAACGCTCAAAAAGCAGGTCATATGTAAGTGGATCGATGTTCGTAATACCCGTGCAATAAGCCACAACCGACCCTGCGGCAGATCCCCTGCCGGGTCCCACATACACTCCCATCTCACGGGCAGCCGCAATAAAGTCCTGCACAATCAAAAAGTATCCCGCAAAACCCATCTCCTTGATGATCCCAAGCTCATGATCAATACGTTCCAGAATCTCACCTTCTACCTCGCTGTATCTCTTTTTCGCGCCCTCAATCGTCAGGTAACGCAGGTAGTCATCCTCTGTTTCAAATCCTTCGGGCATATCGTAATGAGGAAGGTGAATATCCTTGCTCTCCAGATCGATATACTCAATTTGTTCGGCAAGCTTCTGAGTATTGGTAATGGCTTCGGGAACGTCTGCAAAGAGCGCCTTCATCTCCTGCTGTGTTTTAAAGTAGAACTCATCATTCGGAAACCCGAAACGCTTCTCCCTGCCGCGGCCAATGGGTGTTGAGATCGACTCATTATTATCAATGCATAGAAGAGCGTCGTGCGCCTTGGCGTCTTCCTTCTCCAGGTAAAACGTATTGTTCGTGGCAATCACATTGATCCCGTATTTCTTGGCAAACTTCATAAGAACGGAATTTACCCTCTCCTCCTCTTCAAGTCCGTGGCGCATCAACTCTATATAGAGATCATCACCAAACAGATCGTGCCACCACTTGAGAGCCTCCTCTGCAACTTGCTCACCTCGGTTCAGTATCAGATCGGGAACTTCACCGGAGAGTCCTCCCGTTGTGGCGATGACTCCCTCCCGGTATTTTTTTACAAGCTCGCGGTCAATGCGCGGAAATTTGTAGTAATAGCCTTCAATAAATCCAAGAGAACACATCTCTGCCAGATTTTTATACCCCTGCCTGTTCTTAGCCAGGAATACCTGCTGGTATCGCTTGTCTTTATGATCCCGGGTAAATTTTTTCTGGTGCCGGTCGTCAACAAAGTAGGCTTCAAGACCAATTATAGGTTTTATACCAGCCTCTTTTGCGGCTTTTACAAAGTGAAAAACCCCATACATATTTCCCAGGTCGGTAATAGCTACCGCCTCCATTCCGTCATCTTTCGCTTTTTGCGCAATATCTTTTACGCCCGATGCGGCCTGGAGAACAGAAAATTTTGTATGATTATGAAGGTGTACAAACGGTGATTTGATCTCCTCACCCCCTGTATTTCCAACGAGGTCAAGCGTTTTATCAGCCTCGTTCTGCCCCCCCGTAACACCACGGCTTCGCAGATCTTCCACTTTGGGCATGTAGTGTGCCACATCAATTTTTTCTGATGGGTTAACGACCGACAGCGCGTGCTCTGAAGGAAAATTCGGCTTAATGACCCCAATACGCACCAGTTCGAGAAATGCCCGTGCGGTTGCATCCACATCGGCCGCGGCATTATGGGCCTCTTCAAAACCCACGTTAAACAGCTTATCGTGGAGTTCTGCAAGAGTCGGCCATTTATAGCGCCCCCTGCCTCCCGGGATTGCACAAAACTCTGTAGACTCATCCTTGGTATCAATAGCAATTTTGTCGCTGAGCGGGTTTCTCCGATTCATTCGAAGATACTCCGATCCCATGATGTTGAGATCGAATTCAAGATTGTGCCCAACCACAAATACCGTTTTTTGTACATCCCGGTTGAAGTGATCCATCACTTCCTCAAGTGGAATTCCCTCTTTATGAGCGCGCTCCGTTGAAATACCATGAACCTTTTCCGAATTGAAGGGTATTGTGAACCCATCGGGTTTCACAATATAATCACCTTCTGACACCAGCTTACCGGTTTCGTCGTGGAGCTGCCAGGCAAGCTGCACACACCTGGGCCAGTTATCAAAATCCGTAAGTGGTGCGGAGTAATTCTGGGGAAGTCCGGTAGTTTCAGTATCAAAAATCAGGTACATAGGCAGGAAATCATTGCGGTTTTCGTCTTGTCTTTTGCTGTTCGAAATATAGTGAGCTGTGGAATGAATGCAGAATTAAATTCACTCAAATATTTTAAAAGGCTACCTTTATTGATCAATCCTCACCACCATTGGATATCTCATTCAGATACCACTTCCAGTTTTTCTCAATCAGATCTTTTGACAGCATAAAATTATCATTGTGCCCGCCCCGCAGTTCAACAAATCGCTTGGGTTCATCCAATAGCTCATAAAGGTGCTCCCCGTGGTGAAACCTCACAATTTCATCCTCTGGGCTGTGCATGACCATTACGGGGTAATTCCTATCCACACGTATAAACCGCTCTGTCGGGAAATCATACTTTGCCAATTTCGAGGGTACAAAAGGATATACATCACGAACCATCGCCCGCAGATTTTTAAAAGCTGAGTCCAGGACAAGTCCACCTAATTTGTACTCTGCAGCAGCCCGGGCCGCAACGGCTCCTCCAAGAGATCGTCCATACATGACCATTTGGTTTGCCTTGTAATTTTTCTGGTCTTGCAACCCGTCAATAATGGCACATATATCACTGTATAACCCTTTTTCCGTAGGGTTTCCCTCACTTTTCCCATATCCCCGATAATCATACATCAGCACCGCGGCTCCGCTGCGCAGAAGCGTTCGCGCGATCTCCAGCCTATAGCTGATATTACCTGCATTGCCATGCGATAGAACAATCACATATTCACTCTGTTCATTCGGGAAATACCATCCGTGGATTCGAACACCATCGTTCGTTTCCACCCAGAAATCTTCTGCATCCATACCGACTGATTCCGGAGTTTGGACCATTTCGGAAAATGGCATAAATAACAGCTTATCCTGAAAAAGATACATCAGGCCCATAATTACCACATATATACCAAAAAGTGTTACAAGTACAGACATGAAGGATCTCATATTCACTGAATTATAAATAGATAACAATTTACCCGTTTCATGGAAACAAAAAATAGCTGTATCTAAGCATCATATAACCTTCAGGAATGTTTCCTGTCTGCATAAAACGTTTTCAAAACGGTATGGGTGCTTCCCTCCTGTGATAATATACTTTTCTTCAGCGATACAGATGCAACCTTTAAAAATATAGATTCCTCGTTTTCAAACAGCTTTTCAGATCTTTTTAGCCTGAATTGTTTGGTTGCTCTCGCCAGTGTTATATGAGGTTTGAATGAATCGTTTCCACCGTCATCAACAAACCCGGAAAGTTTCTCACTGATCTGTTTCTGCAGTCGAATTAGCTCTATATTTTTTTTTACACCGGCCCAGAAAACTCTCGGATTTGTCCGACTTGGAAAAGCGCCTACTCCTTCTATTACCATATCGAATGGTTCAAATTGAATGGCACCTAATCTCTTCGCAATCAAGTTTGCCTCTCCTTCATCACTTTCACCCAAAAAAAGAAGCGTTAGATGCAGCTGCTCCTTTTTTGTATATCTCAGGTCTGGCAAAGCCGGTAGCCAGCCATCAAGTTTTTCCTGAACCTCACCAGGCAGATCTATCGAAACAAAAAGCCTCATCTGCGAACAATAAAAGATTGAAAATCATCGGCACTTTTATCGGTTGGGATCTCCTCCATGCCGGTAACACGGGCAGGTGATGGTCCGTCCCTCAATTTATCCATCATTTCCAGAACAGCTCTCTCATTCCCTGCCAAAACAGCCTCTACTGTTCCATCATCCATATTTTTCACCCATCCGCTTACAGCGTATTTGTTCGCCGTTTTTCTGGTGAAATATCGAAATCCCACACCTTGTACTCTTCCTTCAATTTTGAGGTGTTTGATGACAGATTCTTTATCGCTCATGAGATGTATCGTTAATATTCACATTTTATTGATCAATTTTCTATCATATAAATATTCAATAGATTTGAGAGACAATCAAACAAACCCGACACATGACGCTCACTCAGCTTTCTTACATCATTGCCGTTGACAAGTACCGACATTTTGCAACAGCTGCAGAAAAAACCTATGTAACCCAGCCCACACTAAGCATGCAGATTCACAAGCTGGAGGATGAGCTTGGAATCACGATTTTCGATCGTTCTAAATCGCCCGTAATTCCAACGGAAGTGGGTGAAAAAATTATTGAGCAGGCAAAAATTGTTTTAAAAGAGTCGAAAGAGCTGTCTGATATTGCCAATTTCAGCGAAACAGAACTCAAAGGCACTTTTAGGGTGGGAATCATTCCGACGGTTGCGCCCTACCTTGTACCTCTTTTCCTGCGGGATTTTGTGAAAGATCATCCCTCCGTTGAGCTTGTATTCGAAGAGCTGCTCACCAACGAAGTGATCGAAAAGATTGGGGCTGATGAACTCGATGCGGGTATTATCGCCACCCCAACCAAGCAGAGTTTTATCTATTCTGAAGATCTTTTTGTAGAGCCTTTTACCGGGTATCTATCGTCGAATCACCCTCTGACCGATAAAAAGAAGCTGAGCATGAAGGATTTGAATAACACCAACATCTGGCTGCTGAACGAAGGGCACTGCTTTCGGGATCAAACCATAAAAATTTGTCGTGAGGCTGCTAAAAAGAAAAACCGCAATGCGGGCGCTATTGAGTTTAAAAGCGGCAATCTTGAAACTCTCAAAAAACTGGTTGAACAGAACTTTGGCATGACGTTACTACCCTGGACTGCCGTTAGAAACTTCGACAGCAGCTGCGCTAATGCCGTTATCAAAGAGTTTGAGGAGCCCATACCGTCTCGAAAAGTGCGGCTCATCTTTGGCAGAAAACATCTTAAAAAGACCATCATAGCTGCTTTTAAAGAGGCTATTTGCAGTTCACTGCCCGATGAACTCCAATCGAAAGAAGAACGGCTTTTAATTGAATAACCACACGTCTCATCGGCTTCATTATGGAAAACTTTTCAGCACAGTGGTTTACCGCATTTTATGTGGCTTTGGGCTCCCTTTTGGTGAGTTATGGAATTTATTTACTTGCCAGAACCCCACTCATTATCAGCTATCTGAATGATGTGGCAGAGCAGGATCATCCGCCTAAAATATGGCGAAAAGTCCTGCGATATCTGCTGCTATTTTCAATCCCGGGCGTTATTCTCTCTTTCTTCCCGTTCTCCTGGATCGAACTTCTCTTCTCGGTTTGGAGTTTATTTATCATCATCATGATTGGACAGCTGCTCGTTATGTGGAAACAAACGGCTAAAGCTATTCGCTCAGCGGGTGATACTCTGCGTAAAAAAGTACGCTACGTGGCTCTAAATATGATTACCATCGGCGTAATCTTATTTATGCTCTGTTTTTTGCTGATACAGCGAACATATTCAGGTTGATTTTTTTCTATGCTCCGATTTCAAAAAACCGGCTATCACGGACTCTATTTTCCCGATCTTGGAATAGCTCTGGACGGCTATCATCCCGAGTCTGATTATGTGTTTGTGAGTCACGCACATGCGGATCATATGCCTCGGAATCGCTCAACAAGTGCCTTTGCAACATCTGCGACCATCGACCTGATGAAGCTTCGCGGATATCGTGGTGAGGCCACAGCACTGGAGTTCGGCAACCCTTTAGAAACAGATCGTTTCAAAGCTACGCTCTATCCTGCCGGTCATATTTTGGGTTCCGCCATGGTCTTTCTTGAAACCGATGAGGGTTCACTTCTCTATACTGGCGACTATAAAACTCCGCCATCCCCTGCATCCGAGGGATTCGAAACACCCGAAACCGCTGATTTTTTGATCACCGAAGCAACATTCGGACTACCCATCTACAGATGGAAACCGATAGATGAACTTGTCGAAGAGATCAAAACATTCGCCACAAATTCATTGAATAACGGTTTTACACCCGTTTTTCTGGGATACAATCTGGGAAAGGCACAGGAAATCCTTCATATACTCGCTCCCCTTAGACTGCCTGCCATGATCCACGGAGCCGGATACAAACTCTGCAAGGTGTACGATGATCACAATATCGATCTTGGAAGCTACTCCGCATACGACCGGGACAGCTGCGAAGGACAAATTCTTGTGGCACCATCCTCAGCATTATCAAACGGATTCGCTTCCAACGTATCAAGGAAAAAAGTAGCCTACTGTTCGGGCTGGGCGGCCAACGAATCTCGCCGAACCCAGCTAACTGCCCATAAACTGATCCCTCTTTCCGACCACCTCGATTTTTTTGAGCTCATCCGCTTCTGTAAAGAACTATCACCAAAAAAGGTTTTCATCACCCATACACCCAACCCCGATGTGGTTCAGCACTACCTGGACAATGAAGGAATTGAAAGTTCGTTTCTGGACCTTGAAGCAGAACCAAAGGATTGACCGGCATGCACGAGATTCATCCATCTTTCCGCGCTTTATGCGAAACGCTGCAGGCCATCAGAGAAACCCGCAGCAGTAATGCAAAGATCAGCTTCTTTGCAGGATTTCTTGAATCGATTGATGATGAGAATGAGCTTGCGCTTGCGGTACAGTTCACAGGGGAGGGTGCTTTCGATGATCTTTCAGGAAAACGGGCATCTGTAGGGAGCCGCACCAGCGGACTGGCCGCTGCTGAATTTTGTGATATCGATTACGATCTGGTTTTTAAACCGTGCCGGACCGCAACAGGCAGCAGCTCCGAAACAATTGAACGATTAATGGCCAACATTCCCCACGCTATTGATAAACGCTCACCGACAGAACGATCTCTCTCACAGATCATGGGAATTTTCAAAAATCTTGCCGCTCTGTCTGGGCGGGATGATAAAAAAGAACTATTGCACCGGGCATGGAGCGGAATGACTCCAGTTGAAATCAAATATTTCATCCGGATATTGGGACAGGGGTCCCTGCGAATCGGTTTCGAAACCCGCAGCGTTGTCGCCTCCATCGCCGATGCCTTTGATGCCGAACGAGAAGAGGTTCGATATGCCCACATGATTACCGGCAGCCTGGGGAAAACAGTGGTTCTTGCAAAAAATCAGCGGCTTCATGAAGCTGCATTCAGGCTTTTTCATCCGCTTTCATTTATGCTGGCAAGCCCCGTTGAAAGCCGTGCTGTAGATAACCTCACTCAATATGTAGCCGAAGAAAAATTTGATGGAATGCGCGCACAGGTTCACGTTGATGGTAAAAAGGTTCGGATTTTCTCTCGCGACCTTAACGACATCACCCACACCTTTCCCGACGTTGTTTCATTTTTTTCTGATAAAAATCTGCCTCCCGCCGTATTCGATGGAGAAATCTGCGTGTACGAAAATGAGACCATTCAGCCCTTTCAGCTTCTTCAAAAAAGAATGGGGATTAAAAAACCCGGGAAAAAAGTGCTGGATAAGTACCCTTCACTATTTATCGCCTACGACCTTCTATATACAGATGGGGCTCCCATCTTTGATCTCCCGCTGTCTGAACGCCGGGACAAACTGCAAGGCATCTGCGACGAGTATCAGGTGCCGGTAACTGCCCAGTTTCGGGTTGATACGTTTAACCAACTTGATGAACGGTTCAATCTTGCATTAAAGCATGGGAATGAAGGACTGATGCTCAAAAAAACAGACAGCCCCTACGAATATGGTCAGCGAAGAAAATCGTGGCTGAAAGTAAAAAAACCGGGCGGCTCTTTTGATACGGTAGTAATGTATGCCCACGCAGGAAGTGGAAAACGAGGCGGAACTTATTCCGACTTTACGCTGGGAATATCCGTGAAAAACGACGAACGATATGAAGAGGAGTTCATCCCGATTGGAAAAGCTTACGGGGGATACACCAATGATGAACTCAGTAGAATGAATGCTCGAATCAAGAAGCTTGCGGTTGAACGATACGGCCCAACACTTGGCCTCATACCTGAGCTTGTTGTTGAAATTGAGTTTGACGACATCCAGGTAAATAGACGCACCAAAGCCGGATATACGCTGAGACTGCCTCGATTTAAAGCAATACGCTGGGATTTGGGCCCCTCCGATGTAAATACACTGCAGGATGTGGAGGCGTTTTATGCAAAACGCCTGAACGAAGACCGGCTTGCACAGCA
>DATGBT010000070.1:0-22149 GCA_035312505.1 Balneolaceae bacterium
CTGGTTCTAATCGGTACTAAACTTCTGTTGATTTCTTCTATGGAAGCTCAAGAAAACAGAATAACGGTTCGTGAAGCTCTGGATGTAGTACTTCGAAACAACCTAGAAATAAACAGGGTTTCAGAACAGATCGACCTAAAAAAGTCGTTTCTGCGGGTCGCTCTCGGCTTAAAAGCTCCTACAATATACTACTATAAAGAAGGGATAAATGAAGACCTTTTCAGTGGGCAAAGCAGGGCTATATCCCAGTCAATCGTCTTTCCTCTCAGAGGCTGTATCTTTCTATTTCAGCAAGTATCGGTTATGTCGCTTGCAGCCAGCTTCGTCTTCATACCGATGACGTTTAATACAGGTCCGGGATCTGAGGTGCAAAGACCGCTGGAATCCGTTGTGATTTGCGGGCTGGTAACGGTAACACTATCAAGACTACTTGTGCTTCCCACAGTATATTACTGGATGGAGCGAAAACGTTAAGTAATTACCTCTGTTGATGACATACCATTATTTAGCAGTGAGGATAGAGATGATGATTCCGTTAAAAAAATTACTTTTTTAAATTTCTTAAACAAGAGGTTTTATGGACGCTGTACATATACATTTAATTATTAATCATGTACCGGTAATACTTGCCATATCTGCACTATTGCTGCTGATTATTTCACTATTCAATCATAAAAAAGAGTACAGGAATATCGCATTTGCAGGCTTTGTAATTGCAGCAATTTTTTCATTTATCTCCTTTGAATCCGGGGAGAGTGCAGAAGATGTGGTTGAAAATATTGCAGGAGTTACCCACGATGTCATTGAAAATCACGAGCACGCTGCTGACACAGCCCGCTGGCTTATGCTGGTTTTGGGTGTGGCCGGTCTTGCAGGACTTACATATTTCCGGGATGAAAAAAAGAAAGGGTATCAGTTATTTTTGTACATAAGTATGATAGTGGGAATCATAGCCGTGGGTTATTTAGTCTATACAGGGTATTTAGGCGGCTTGATTCGGCATACAGAATTGATTTCTGCCCCAGGTTAAAGGAATGCATATCGCTGTTTTACTGTTGATTAACACATGAAAAATATCAACAGTTACCGCGTCTTTAAACGAAATCAAATTGAGCCAGTTCCTGATGGTGATTATGTTCTGTACTGGATGCAAATCAACAGGCGTTTTCATTACAACTACGCTCTGGAATATGCTGTAGGGTGGGCTAATAAGCTGGGAAAACCTCTTCTGATTCTTGAAGCGTTTTCCTGCGATTATCCATGGGCAACTGATCGGTCTCACACATTTATGATGCAGGGAATGAAGGAGCACCTGGATTATGCAGAATCTCAAAACCTCAACTATTTGTCGTTTGTAGAGGAGGAGCCCGGCCAATATGACCGACTACTTAAAGATCTTGCGTCTAAAGCTTCTGTACTGATTACGGATGAATATCCTGTGTTTATCATGAAGGAGAGAAACGATAAATATCCCAAGATTCTAAATATCCCATACATTTCGGTAGACAGTAATGGATTAATACCGCTTGGTCTAACCGATAAAGACCCCTACAGCGCCTATTTCTTTCGCAAAATTATGCAAAAGAATTTTATTGAGGCTTACACGAATCCACCTTCACAGAATCCACTGGACAATCTGGAACATCCTGACAAAATTACCATTCCTCAGGGCTTTTTTGAGGGCCTGCCAGACTCTGACTATGCCTTAAACAACATTGCTGAATTTATATCTGATTTGAAGATCGATCATAGCGTTCACTCGGTAGATATGCATGGAGGTCGTTCTGCAGCAACAGGAATGTTGGGTTATTTTATTAAGAATGCACTATTGGAATATGATGATAAAAGGAATGATCCAGATGAGAAAAAAACGAGTCAGCTGAGCCCATGGCTGCATTTCGGTAAAATTTCTGAATACGAGATTGTTCGCGCTGTTCTTCAGCACCAGCCTGAAGGGTGGGATCTGGATAGAATCACGTTCAATAAGGGATCTACGGGTGGGTTTTTCAACGGTAATCCGAATATTGACGGTTTTCTTGATGAGGTGATTACCTGGCGGGAGGTTGGTTTTCATTTTGCCCATCACCGGCCTGATTATGACAAAATTGAAAGCCTGCCCGACTGGGTTCAGAAAACAATGGACGAACACCGAGATGACCCGAGAGAGTGGATCTATAGCTATGAAGAACTTAAAAATTCGCAGACTCATGACGAACTATGGAATGCTGCACAGACACAGCTCCGTGAAGAAGGTATTATTCACAACTACCTGAGGATGCTTTGGGGAAAGAAAGTAATTGAATGGACTCCTGACTATCAGACAGCACTTCAATATTTGATTGACCTTAATAACACATTTGCCCTGGACGGGCGCGACCCAAATAGTTATTCTGGAATTTTCTGGTGTTTTGGGCGTTTCGACCGGGCATGGCAGGAGCGTCCCGTTTTTGGGAAATTGCGTTACATGACAAGCGAGAGCACACGGAAGAAAGTGAAGCTGAAAACGTATCTTGATCTCTATAACGGACAAAAGTCACTTCTATAATATCGTTTTAAATATCGATAATATATAAATATCGTTAAAATAGACGATAATTTGAAAATATCGATAAAAATATAGATATTATGGTATGGAAACCATTATTACAGGAGATATAGTAAATTCAAGATTAGTCGATTCAGAGGTTTGGCTAAACCCGCTCAAAGAGCTATTTAGTGAAATAGCTTACTCAGAAGAAGATTGGGATATTTTCAGAGGAGATAGTTTTCAAGTTTCTGTAGATCCCAAAGATGCTTTTCGAATAGCTGTCCTTATTAAAACTGCTATTAAAAAGAGTAGTGCTAATAAAATTGATGTCAGGATGGCTATCGGAATAGGAGAAAACGACGAAAGGGTGAGTAAAGTAAGCGAGGCTACGGGGCAGGCGTTTGTGTATTCCGGCGAATTACTTGATAATCTATCGGATAAGGATGTGCATCTTGGAATTAAAACACCATGGAAAAGAGTCGATGAAGAGTTTAATATGATGTTTAAACTTGCTCTGATTGTATTAAATTCCTGGACGGCAAATACATCAGAAGTTGCGCATGTATTGTTCAAAATACCGGAAATAACACAAACGGAACTCGCAAAAAAATTTGGTCTTGCCCAGTCTACGGTAAATGCACGAATTAAGCGCGGGTCTGTTTATGAAATTGCGGAACTCGAAACGTATTTCAGAAAGCGTATATCAGAAAAAATAGAGACTCACTATGGAGCTATTTAGTTTATTAGCAGCGCACTTTATCGGAGATTTTTTTACACAGACGGATAATGGAATTCAGCAAAGGGAGGAGAAGGGGTGGAGAGCGCCTTATATGTATTTACATGGAGGTATCCATTTTGTACTGATATGGATACTGCTATGGAGTATTGATGCCTGGATTATAGCTTTGATAATTGCCATTAGCCATATAATCATTGATGGCATAAAGGTATTTTTAAAGGGTAAAGTAGGAACTGTAAAGTTATTTTTTTCTGATCAGCTGGTCCATATTGCCGTTATACTTACTGTTTGGGTTTGGTATTATAATCCCGATTTAAATATTTCTATTACCAATGACACATGGTTTATTTTCGGTGGTTTATTATTGGTAACGAATCCGGCTGCTTACACCATTGGCACAATTATGGATTTCTGGAGCGATAATATTAAGATGAATGATAATGAATCGTTACCGGATGCCGGAAAAACAATTGGCATCCTTGAACGAATTTTTGTGTATATGGCAATAATTATCGGATCACCTGAGATTATTGGTTTTCTGATAGCTGCAAAAAGTGTTTTTCGTTTTGGAGATATTTCACATGCCAAAAATCGAAAGCTTACAGAATATATCCTCATCGGATCGCTGCTCAGCTTTTTGATTGCTGCAGGAGTAGGATTGTTTGTAACTTATTTTTTATAAGGCACGGACAAGTTCAGTTACAAGACGAGCAAAATCATCTTTTCGCATCTCTGCTGCTTCCTTTACCTCATCATGACTTAACTTTCCTTTCAGAACGCCTGAAGCCATATTTGTGACCAGTGAGACAGCAGCAACAGGTAACTGTAGTCTTGAGGCTTCGATCAGTTCAGGTGCTGTACTCATTCCTACAACATCTGCACCGAGCTTACGGTACGCTCTTATTTCTGACGGCGTTTCGTAATTAGGACCCTTCACGTACAAATATGTGCCTCTTTGCAACGTTAACCCAATCGAAGCAGCTATTTGTCTTACTCTGTTTGATAAAGTACCTGCGGAGTATCTATAGAGGGTATTATCCGAAGACGGGCTAATTTTTTGAAAAAGACGGAATACATCATCAATAACCATTAAGTCCCCAATGGTGAAATCGGTATTAATAGCTCCTGCTGCATTTGAAACGATAAGCTTTTTTGCATTAAAGGCTTTAGCTATATGGACCGGAATAACTGTAGTTTCAAGATCATGACCTTCGTAGTGATGGAAACGTCCTGAAAAGGCCAGAATTGGCTTTTCAGCCACTTTTCCAGCAATAAGCCTACCCGAGTGCCCCTGTACGGTTGGGGTTGGGAAATGAGGAATTTCTCCGTATGGAATTTCTATAGACTGAGTGATTCTGTCGGCATAATCTCCAAGGCCCGATCCTAGAATTACCACAGTATTAAAGGTATCCGGAAGCCCGTTCTCTATTAAAAATGATTGAACCTGATCAATATATTTTGGAAGCATCACACAATATTATTAATAGAGTAGCTCAGTTTGTTTTGCTTTTCTTTCAGCTTAAAAAGTGGGTGGTCTGTCTCATGGTAAGCCATAAACGTGTAATTTTCCTTCCAGGCTAAATCTTTAAGTTTTGAGCGCCACTCCATACTAACTTTGGGTTGATAATCGAATTTTGCGGCAAAATTTCTGTTTACAGCAATTCGCCTTCCAATTACGTCACCGGCCATAATGTATTTCTGATCATCATTTTCGTAAAAAAGCACCTGATGGAACTGGGTATGACCACCAATTATTTTTGTTCGAACCGTGGGTATTGGTGATTCACTATCTTCCAGGAAACGGAAGTCTGCTTTTGCGTCAAGAAAATGCACAAAACTCTGTTTAACATCGTCTTCGCCATCTATTGAGTTCAGGAGATTTTCCCAACCATCTTTCGACACATATACAGTGGCATTCGGGAATGAAAGTTCCCAGTACCCGTTTCTGCGATGTGCAAGACCTGCAAAATGATCAAAATGTAGATGGCTGATAAAAATATCTGTAATGTCCAGCTCGGTAAGATCATGCCTGGCTAAATTTTCCACCATTGTATCTGCAGGAGTACTATCTGATAGCAAATTTCCTATACCTGAATCGAACAGGATGTTCCTGTCTTCTTCGCATATTAAAAAAGGATTGATCGATAACTTCAGAGAGCCTTTAAAAGGTGGGTCCTCTTTTGCAATAGGTTTGAAAGTTTTATCGGTTCCTACAGAAAATGTGCCTTCATAAAGTACATGCACAGTTGAACTTTTCATAAATCAGAGGCGTAGAATTACTATTTTTTTGCTTCAAATTTCTCATACGCATCGATAATATCCCGTACAAGTTTATGCCGGACAACATCTTTTTGATCCAAATAAACGAATGATATTCCTTCGATATGTTTTAAAATCTGTTGAATAGAAATTAATCCGGACTCTTGTTTTCTAGGCAGGTCAGTCTGAGTAACATCACCGGTAATAATGGCCCTGCTGTTGAAACCAATTCTGGTTAGAAACATCTTCATCTGTGTATTTGTAGCATTTTGAGCCTCGTCAAGTATTACAAATGCATTATTCAGAGTTCTTCCACGCATGTAGGCCAAGGGGGCAATTTCAATTACATTTTTTGCAAGTTGAAACTCAAGTTTATCAAATTCGATCATCTCTTCGAGTGCATCATAAAGAGGACGGAGGTAAGGGTCGATTTTCTCTTTAAGATCACCCGGAAGGAAACCAAGATTTTCGCCTGCTTCTACCGCGGGGCGTGCGAGAATAATTTTTTTTACTCGCCGCTCCTTTAATGCACGAACCGCAAGAGCAACAGAGGTATACGTTTTTCCTGTGCCTGCCGGCCCAATTGCAAAAAGGATGTCATTATTTACAGATGCATTCACAATGTCTTGCTGACCAGGTGTTTTAGCTGTTACTGCCTCACCTGTATGTGTATGGAGTATGATGTCGCCTATATCTTCATTGCGATTGGCACGAATAGTGCTCTCTCTGATTTTATCAGATTTATCAGCCAGTGCAAGTAAGGTCTGAACGTCACCGGGCAGAACTTCACCTTTTCGCTCTGCAACTTGTATTAACTCAGACAAGATCTCTTTGAGTGCTGCCACATCGGCTACAGGGCCAAGTATTTTAATTCGGTTCCCTCTTGCTGTTATTTTAGTGTTTGGAAAAGATTTATCGAGTTTATGAAGATTTTTATCTCGAAATCCTAATACGAGGACGGGGTCAATACTCTCAACATAAAGTGTTTCTTCTGATATTTGTTGTTCGTCTTCGATAGCTTATTAATTATTTAAAATTAAAATTAGAAACTATAAAATGGTTTTATTTCCTGTTTTTGCGAGCTTTATTAATTCCTGAATTCTATTACTTCGATTGTCTGCTTTAAAAACACTGCTTCCTGCCACCAATACATCCACGCCGCTGGCTGAAAGTTGCGAGATGTTATTAACGCTTACTCCACCATCTACTTCTATAAGGAAATTTAGCTGCAATTCATTTCTTAATGCCACCAGGGATTTAATTTTTTTATGGCTTGACTCTATAAACGATTGTCCGCCAAAACCTGGATTAACACTCATAACCAATACCAGGTCTACATACTCCAGTATCGGTTGTAAAACCTCAATACTTGTACCAGGATTGATGGCAACTCCTGCCATACAGCCTTGTTGCTTAATATTTTGAATAGTTCTGTGCAGATGAGGACAGGCTTCGTAATGCACGGTAAGTAAATCTGAACCGGCATCTGCAAATTCATCAATAAAAAGATCCGGTTGCTCTATCATCAGGTGCACATCAAAAAAAGCATTTGCAGCAAATTCGCGGGCATCCCCAACAATAGATGGTCCATAGCTGATATTAGGCACAAAGTGGCCATCCATTATATCACAATGTATCCAGTTAATGCCTGCCTCCAGGCAATCGTTAATGTCATCTCCTAACCGGGTAAAATTGGCTGCTAAGATTGAAGGGGCGAGTACCGGGTAATCAAAATTCATTTTCCTGTGGTGGATTGCTATTTACGTTTATAGAATCATCTATTATTGCACCGGATTCAACTTCTTCTCTGGCATCGAATCGTTCAGATACAATTAGTGTTACACCCTGGCCTTCCGGCAGTTCTATTTCATTGGGCTGAATTTCTAGAATGGTATTGGGAATTGTATCGCGTGCAGGTCTGAATTTTATTTCGTCAACCCGTAAACCCGCATTTATGATTTGTTGCTGAGCTTCTGACAAGCGAAGACCTTTAACATCGGGAACAGATACAATTCTGGATCCCAGTCCATCGCTTACAGCGAGGTTTACTACAGTTCCTCTAGAAACTGTATCACCCGGTGCAACGGATTGGCGTAAAATAGTATTTCGGAACCTTGATGTTTCATAGCTCCTAGTTCCTACCGTTAACCCATGATTTTCGAGCTGGATTTCAGCATTTCTTAAAGACATATTAACTACGTTTGGAACCACTGTTTGAGGTGTTACATCTGTATTTACTGTTAAGTAAACTTTTCGGTTAGGCTTTACAATACTTCTAGCAGCAGGTTCCTGGTCTATAATATAATTTGCAGGGTATGCGGAATGTGCACGCCTCTCTAAAACTTCGTATCTCAATCCAGAATGTTCAAGATTTTCACCTGCCTGTTGAAGTGACAGTTTGGTAACATCTGGTACGGTTACACCTTCATTATAATTCGTATAAACCGGCATTACGAACTGGTCCATGATTAGGGTAATAAATATTCCCGCAATGATGACAATGCCAGCTAATTTTAGAAGAGGTTTAATCATATTGATAAATCAGTCATTTCCATGAATCAGTTAAAACGATACGTAAGTGAAAGCTGCTTTCCCAAAGCAATACTCGAACTCATTTGAAGGTCTTTTTGTTTCAAACGGAATGAAAAATATGAATCAAAAGCAGATATAATGTGGTTTGCAATTAGAAGAGATGCGAACAGGCGGCTGTCTCTGTAATCCTGGTTGAAAGCACTTGCCATATCGGCTGCATCGAAAAAGAATGTACTGGCTGTTGCGCCGGTTCTGTCTATTGTAAAACGCTCGTTAAAAAAAATTCCTGTATTTCCGATATTATTGTGAAAACTGTTAAAGTCGCGCCAACCTCCCTGAAACTGGAAATACTTGGCAACGAGTTCATAATATTGTTGTGACCCGTAGTCTGGCAGAGTGTGAGAAAAATTATTGGATGCCTGCTGATCTGTAGTTATAAACGGAGTGTTACGTTCGACATTTCGTAATAGTGAAATCGGAACTTTGTTCCAGTCTATTTGATTTTCAAAAGCAGCCGATTGGCCTTCAATTTCTGCTTTCAAATCTTCGATATAGGGGTTACTGATTCCATTTACTTGATGATAATTTATCAGCCAGTTTGAATACTCAACTACACTCCAGTTATTGTCAATAAACTGTTCGTAATTTCTTTCACCATTTACAGCGCTGTTACGGTTACTCACAGCAAGATAAATCCCCGTTGCTTCCAGGGCCATGAATATGCCGGCTCGCCACCAGTTTTTTTGTATTATTTGGCCTGAACCGGGTACTAACAGGGAACTGAAAAATGCCGAAGCGGGACTTCCTATCTGGCTTTCATCAAAATTATATTTCTGGTTTCGGGGGATATACGATCGGTTTAAAATGGGCTCTATGAGTGTATTTGTTCCAGTAACCGATGTTTTGACTACAACGGAATGTGCCTCATGAGATAACGTATACTCAGCCTGACGGGAATGTGCAGCTGTTGCCAGAGCTAAAAGAGTAATTAATAGTAAAAGTCGTCTCATAACAGATCAAAATCGAATGTAAGACCAAAATAGAATAATACTTCGTTGCCGTATTTCACGGTGTTGCTTCCTTCAGCTGAAATAAAGCTTGATGGTAAAGTTACGCTAAATTGATTAAAACCATAGCTGCTATTAATAAAAAATTTCAATGGAAAAATATACGAACTGTTTAATGATAGTCTCAATTCCGTGCCAATCCCATGCTTTAACTGGCTACCAATATTCAAAGGGCCACCCCAGCCATTACCGGTTTCATAATAAACATGAGCGTAAATTTTGTCGATTGTGTATGCCCGATATTGCTTATTCATATCCGTGAAGAGAGGAAACAGAACCGATGCCCGGCTGAAAAGTGTTCGCTGCCCGCCGAGTGCAAAATAGGGGTATGAACGCATGCCACTTAATCCACCTGCATAATCTAAATAAAAGAATTCATCAGGTGAGTTTAAATAGCTGAAAAATCTGGTTTTCAAGGCACCGGTAGTTCTGTTTTTGAGTTTGAATCCCCACCTGTTACTAAACTCAATAGAGTGGTTGTCGTTTTTAATATAAACGGGTGATAGCATACCATCGTCCAGTTCAAAATTATCTAGTAAACGACTTGGCTCATATCTGTAGCGAATTTCGTTTTTCAACCCTCTTGGCGCAATGTCAGCATTGGGCTCGGGTATGGTAAACTCAATTAAGTAGGCTGCAGTGTAAGAGAATCCGCGAAAGTACTCTGAAGTAGAGCCGGTTATCTGTTCACGAAATTCGTTAGAAAAGAAACTATCAGTTATAACGCTGTATGGAGAGTATGATGCTCCCAGCTCAAGCAGGCTTATTCGGTTAAGTTTACTTCTTAAAAACAGGTTTGTTTCCCAAATACTGTATCGAATATCAATGGATCGCAGTTCGGGTAAACAGGAGGTGCAGGCAAATTCTTCAATTTCAAGACCGTTTCGAACATTTCTTACGGTATTATAAAACTCCAGGCTAATTGTAGGCGACCACCGTTTTTCTATAAACGGGATACCGTTGTAATCAATAATAAAGAACAGATCCCTGTCGAGGGAGCTTAATCTTGAAGGTGAGAAAAAATCGCCTGTGCTTTCTGAAGTTAAAGATCCCGGCCCCACCATCAAACCTCCAAACAGCGATAACGATTCGGTTACATCCCGTGCAGATAAAAAAGCACCAAGTTTTACATCTCTCCATAAATTTTCACCAAGACTTTCAACTTCAAGATTTCTGATGAGCCTTGAGTTACTGCCATTGAGCTTGGAGTAGTTATCGAAGCGTATGAGGGGCAGAATATTTAACTGTGTTGTTGTTTCAGAATATTCACGAATTGATCGTTCGTAGTCTGCAGCATCATCTGAATAGGTATAGCTGAACTTAATAACCCCTGTGCTGTCTTGTTGATAAATGTTTAACGGTTTATAATTACCAGATACCCGGGGTAATGCGATATGAACAGTCGGGGATTTCGCTTCTGAAAATTCAGACATCGAATAATTGGTTCCAATACGATCTCCGATCAATAATTTCGCGATTTTATATCCATCATGATGAAATTCGGAATAGAACAAGCTTCCATCTTTTACAAATGGCATAAACGCACCACCCGTAACTTCAGTAATTTTCTCTATGGTGTTTAAGTTGCGGTCAATTTTGAAGATATCAAAGATACCGGTTTTATCAGATGAGAAGTAGATTTCTCCGGTTTTTTCATCGATAAATGGGTCGCGAATATCGATGTCCGGATGAACAAGAATGGGTTTCACAATACCTGAATCCATTTGATAGGTGTAAAGATTCCGGTTTCCATCGCTGGCAGCAGAGAAGACAATTTCCGACTTGTCAGCTGTCCAGGCGGGAGTATAGACAGTTGTTCCCAGGGTAAAATCGGTAATTGGATTGACACGTCCCGATTCAGGGTCGACAAAAACTAAATTTTGGCGGCCATCTTGTTGCTGTACAGCAACAATAGAAGTTTTGTATGAATCCCAGACAGGATCTGTTATCCGGGCATTTTTTGTGATTTGTCTTATCGATTCTGTTTCCAGGTTTGCAATGTAGAGATCGTCATACATTTCTCCCTTTTCGTTCAAATTTTTGTGGCTGTATACAATTTTCTGGCCATCTTCAGTAAAAGAGAATCTGTTTCTCACTCTGTCAAACTGAAGAGCCGAACGGAAATGTGTTAAAGAATGAGCGATACCCTGTACATTTGAACTGTGTGTTGAATGTCCCAATGTTAACTCTTCATTTGCTAAGGTATTCAGATCTTTGATAACCAATTTAGTGATGCCTGATCCTTCAAACTGATCTGATATATACGCAATCTTGTCCCCGTCGGGGCTAACGGCCGGGTATAAATTGTAACTCCCTTTCTCTTCCATCAACGATGCTACAGTTACAGAAAGTGAATCTGTCTGAGTCTGGTACCTCATCTTTTCGGATGAAATCCATTCATCATATAGAACATCTGCAGAAGTATTTGTAGCCAGTTCAATGACATTAACAAAGTTGCCATTCCTTTGTTTTGATGAAAGGCGGGTCATTTCAGCAATAATGGATTCTCCAAAACGGTCGGTGAGGTAGGACGTAAATGAGAAACCCTGATTATAAACCAATTCTCTTTCAAGGCTGGTTTTTGATGAGAACGTACCCATGTCAGTCAGGCTCAGCTGCGTGCCTTTAAGAATTCTCGTTCGAAGAAGCATATCGCGATGGGTATCCCAAAAGTCGTGATAAACGTTTTCTCGCTGATATTGTGCCGTCCCTTCTGCAAACCAAGCCGGTATGCGAACGGTTGAAAGCGGCAGGGTAACAATGCCTTTTGGGAAACCATAGAGCACGTCTGGCCGGCGAATATCTTCGTAAGAAAGCCACTGCAGGTAGATTGCAGGTATTTTATTATTGCGTTTCATCGAAGCTCCCAGCTGAACAATATGAGTGAACTCGTGCATAATTACATTCGAGTACCAAGAGTGTGTTCCCCTGAACGGAGTGTCGAGTGACGGAAGCCAGATATCAATTTTATTATCAAAAAAATATGCTGCACCGTTTGAGATATCCTCTCTGTCTCTAAGTACGATACTGGTTTTACCAGATGGAGCATAATTATAAAGTGAGGTTACAGGATCAAAAATCTCTTCTGCGATGGCAGATATTGCGAGTGCAGATTCCTGATTACCCGTCTGAAAATGGACCAGGAAGTGATCACTTTCCACTGTTTTCCAATCCAGATGATTGTATGAATAATTAAGATTTGCCGGACTCACCTGTCCTGATACGACTTGAGTTATAAAGATCAGGCCAAATACCAATAAAAACAGCTGTACCGAAAGGTATGTTTTTTTTGTAAACGTCACTTGGCGATTGCGATCCGTATTGTTTTTTGTTCTGTTTGATTGATTCCTTTAGCTTTCAAACGTGCGAAATATGCACCACTTGCCCACTGCGAAGTATCTACTGTAATTTCTTCAGCAACGGCTCCATTGGTAACGGCAGAATCAGTGAAAACTTTTTTTCCACTTACAGACATAATATCAATATCTACTGTTGCAGCTTCGGAAGTTAAAAAACGGATCGTGGTAAAATCCCGTGCAGGATTAGGCCAGTTGTACGTTTCTTCACTAATAATAAGCTCACCCTCAAAAACAGCAGGTTCATCAACACCAACAATTGCAGAAACCTTATTGTTAACGGCATTTCCATATTTGGCAGGCCATACGGGGTTTATATTATTGGGTAGCGTCCAAAGCCTGAGCTCACCCTCGGGGCTTACAGCAATCAAATGCTGATTATGGATTGCCGGATGAATGGTGGTAATTTCATCAGTTGCACCACCGCCAATTAAAAGCGGAAAGCCATCAATCGAGTTGCCTTTTAGATCGAAAGCATGCAAGGAAACCGAGGAATTGTTTACTGTTTGTATCAAAATATTTAGAAAGCCATCCCCGTCTATATCAGATAGAAGGGGGGTACCCATAAATGAAGTCTGATGAGGCGCATGGACTGGAAAGAATGAGAGCATTGCACCTGAAACTGTTTTTGCTTCTAGTGTATTTGAGGTCGTATTTACATAGAGTATATCTGTATGTCCATCAAGATTGATATCACCAAAAGCAGGCCACTCAATATTTTCGCCCTCACTTATCGTATGTAGAATACCAAAAGATTCAGAGCGCTTCAACAGTAGCATTTTACTATCCATTAGTAAGTAAACAAAGATTTCTCCGTTTGACTGTTGAACGATTCCCGTATGCTTTCTTATGCTTTCTGATAGTTCAGGTATGGTATGTATTACCTCATCACCGGAAATACGAATAAAGAGCTGGTTCTGAATAATTAAAGATGAAACACCATCAATCTGTTCAGATTCTTGAACTGCGCTTTGATTTTGAATGATGCTACCATCACTAATATTGATCTGTTCTGATGTATGATCCAGATCTATACGTGCAGGGTCAGATTGGCTGATAAAACCCTCATTTGCAATTGCTTCGGTTATCCAAAGACTGGGGTTACTTTGATTCAGAAGCGTAAAAGACTGCACGTGTATGTGTTCACGCTGCTCAGGATTTTCCGCAATCGTAAGCTGTTGATTTTCAGTATTCCAAATTGGCTGTTGTATTCTGTTCCCTGTTTCGATGCCAGACTGAAACAGGGATACCTTATTCGGATTCAATAGTTCTACTCCATCTGAGCCCGGAATCAAAAAATGTGGTTCATTTTCCAATATAATGGGCTGAATGGAGAGCGGGTAAGCTTTCCAGTAGTTACTCTCCGAGGTAAATAGAGAAACAGACAGATCTCGAATTTCTGACGTGTTTACCTGCGTGTAGAGGGACGAATATAGATCAAGTGCACGAAGTGTAAACATTGAAACCGGCAGATTATCGGTAAAGTTTATAAGTTCAAAACCTGCATTTGCGCCACTATTGCTGCTATTATCGGGCGTAGTATCCGGACCAAAGCGGTTTTGATAAAGTTGGATAGTATTTGCCTGGGTGATAACCGAAGCATCGTTGCCACTCCACCAAAAATCAAATGCCCAGCCGTTACTTTCATTACTAAACAAACCATTTGATACTGGGTTGCCAATATCCTGGGCTCCATCGGCTTCCATTAATACGACTCCATTTGGACCAGGGCCGGTATTTATGGTGTTAGTATTGATTTTTTCTGCAATGATATTCTCATCAATATGCCAGATCAGGATACCGCCATTTAGTTCCCTGAAATTCTCTGTGTCATCAGTCACTTCAAATAGTCCACCGGGGAGTGAAAAATCATAATCAGATACAGAGACGACTACACCTGGTTCAAGAAGTTCTTCAAACCCCTGTTGCTGGAAGGTGAACCGGCGATCACTGTTTGTGAATGTTTGTGAAACAATTGTACCATCATGTTTTTGTATATCAATGGTTACACCATTATTGTCTGGATCTCTATGCCTGTTTTCAATCAAAAAATACTCACTCTTTGATAATTCAACTTTAAAAACAGAATTATTCTGCCTCAGAGATACAGCAGGTACTTCAGTTCTCAGTTCATTCTCTGTCGACAACATATTGGGCTCAATCCATCCAAGATATGCTTTTTCCCACGCAGACATTTCAGGAGGGAAAAGTCCGTTATAAGAAAATATACCTGCACCGTCCATGAGACCAAAGCGGCCGATTCCTGACTGTCCGCTTTCCGTATCAAAAAGATCCGGCAAACCGATATGACTACCTATTTGTGCTGTTGTAAGTCCGTTTATAGATAACTGTAATACGAAAGGATTACCTGAAATATCTTCCCCGGGTCGGCTAAGAGTTCTTGGGAGTATCAGAGTATTCTTTATAATTCTGTCTGCTTCCTCCAAAGGAAATCCTTCAAAAGCGGGGTCATTAAATATATTTCTAAAGGCGTTTTTACTCAGGTAAAGAGATGGAATATCTTGCGGAGTTTTGTTTAGCGTGGTACCAACAAGTTCAATATCCCGGCCTGAACCGGCATGGAAAATTACAAATGCCGTTTCTATATCAGATTGGGGAATGGAGCTGATCAGGTTTTGTTGGTTTACCTTTTCCCATGTTTCTGCCGCCATTTCCGCAACGGGCTGAAAGTTTAGTTCACGGCCGGTAGGTGAGTATTTTTCCATTTTGCCTGAGAGTTTTACAATCTCGGGAATGACGGTATATTCGATTTCAAAATTTCCATTAGAAACTGTTTCGAAATAGTTTTTTGCAAATTCAAGATGTGCTTCAAAGTATTTTTGATTATGGGGAAGAGGGTCAATTCGGATGTCAGGATCGTTGAGAAAAGCCATTCCTGCATTATTAAACGTTCCGTCTCCTGTAGTAAATCGGTTGTCATCTTCCTCAAATTCAACCATTACGGCAACGATATGTAGTTTTCCTTTAACCGGGCTCGTTAGCCTGGGAGGGATGGTGGGAGAGAACGCCGTTTTATTCAATACCAAAGCAGGTTTAAATTCCTGTGCTATGGAAGGAGTGGCATTTATTAAACATAAAAAAAGCAGTGCGATAAATAACGTTACGGCACTGCTTCTAAAAAGTTGAAATACCATTAAAAAGGCATCATCTGAAATTAATCAAAACGCTTAAACGAATTGTGTTTGCAAGGGGATGATCGTCTTCGAGTGTATAGAGGTAGCTAAAGTCAACACCAAAAATGTTATAACGAAGTCCTGCACCAAGGGTAATAAATTCTCTATTCCCGTTTTCGGGGTGCTCGTAGTAATAGCCTGTTCGGAGGGCGAAGAGCTCGTCGTACCAGTACTCTAAACCAAATCCCCACATAAGCTGTTGTGCAAGGCTTACTGAAACTGTCTCTGTGCCGTTAAACCGTTCAAAAGAACCCCATGAATTAAAGAGGGCTTCAAAAGAACCCATCGTTTCAAATTCGGGATTTTCGGGGTCGTTGCCGATTCGTTCATTTCTTGCCATAATTTTTGAAATATCATTGGAGAACGTAATTGTATTAATTCCGTTTCCATCAATATTCATTTTATAAGCCCAGCCGGCTCTTAAAACTGTTGGCAGAGGGTCTTTTTGAGCGTTATCGGTGTATTGAATACCAGGCCCCAGATTAGAAAGATTAAATCCTGCGTTGAATGAAGCAGTGCGGTTAGCAACTTCAAATGGATCGGTTTTGTACAGGGCAGATAAATCAATTCCGATACTTGAACCGGGGTTAATATCCTGACCGCTTACACTACCATCAGCAAGAGAGCTGTATATAAAACGAAGTCCGGTTCCCAGGGCAAAATTATCTGAAAGCAAGAAACCGTAAGAAAGGCCGCCTGAAAGTTCAAAACTGTTAAATCTGCCAAGTTCCAGCCCGGTTTCATCAGTTCTTGTCTGTTCACCTAAATTTAAAAAGGTAAGATGTCCGCCAATTGTGCCAATTCCTTCCACATAATATGTACCTACAAGATAATCGTAAAACAGATCAGCATTGAAGGATGGAAGCCAGTTTGCATGGGTTAAACTAATTTGATTTTGATTTTGGAAAGCAAGTCCTGCCGGATTCCAAAAAATCGCTGAAGCATTATCTGCTATGGCAACACCGGTGTTTCCCATTCCTGTAGATCTGGAGTCTGGTTCAATCTGCAAAAAGGGAACAGCTGTAATCCCAACCTGTGCCTGTATTTGACTAAAGGGTATGATGGCAAGAATAAGTAGTGAAAATAGGATTCGTTTCATAGTGATGATGCTTTATGCCTTTATTGTAAACATCTGAATATAAGTAAAACTTTAATCAGACCTGATATATTGTTTATGATTGTAATTAGTTTATCCCGAAATGAGTAAATCCGGGTTAAACAGTTATTGTGAGATTTTAAAAAACAAGAATCAGTAGCGATATTGAATAGGCAATGTTCTATGTAAGATGATAAAAAATAATAAAATTTATACTACTGATGATACGCTCAGGCCGTAAAAAAATCAACCAATGCAGCTAATATTTTATAAATCTAATGTTTGAAATTTAAAGCATTTCTAAAACGACAGAAGACGCGCCTCCACCTCCGTTACAGATGCCAGCGCAGCCTGTTTGTTTGCCTCTGTTTTTAAGTGCGTTTAACAATGTTACGATAATACGGGCACCGGAGCATCCTATTGGGTGGCCGATACTTACTGCACCACCATAAATATTCACTTTGGCTGGGTCGAGCTCAAGAATTTGATTATTCACAAGTGATACAACTGAAAAGGCTTCATTAATTTCGAAAAGATCAATATCATTTTTTTGCAAACCCGCCTTTTTTAATGCAATGGGTATTGCATCAGCCGGAGCGGTGGTAAACCATTCGGGAGCTTTAGCTGCGCTTGCATGGCTTCTGATTTTTGCAATAGGTGTTAATCCAAGCTCATTTGCTTTCTTCTCACTCATAAGTAAAACAGCTGCTGCACCATCATTAATACTGCTTGCATTGGCGGCGGTAATGGTTCCGTTTTTGTCAAACACGGGTCTTAAATGAGGTATTTTGTCAAAATTTACTCTGTCCAGCTCTTCATCGCGAGTAACTTTTGTCGTATTGCCTTTTCTGTCAGTTACCTTCATTTCAATAATTTCGTTTTTAAATGCACCCGAATCGTGAGCTGAAATGGCTCTCTTATAGGATTCAATAGCGAAATTATCCTGATCTTCGCGGCTAATTCCACACTCTTTGGCGCAGAGTTCACCGGCATTTCCCATGTGATAATCATTATAAACGTCCCAGAGTCCATCTGTAATAATACCATCGAGAGTTTTGGCATGCCCAAGCTTGGCACCAAACCTTTGCTTATCCAGGTAGTAGGGCACATTGCTCATACTTTCCATACCCCCTGCTACAATGATTTCGTTATGACCCAGTGAAATTTGATCTGCGGCAATCATAATGGCCTTCATGCCGGATGCGCACACTTTGTTAATAGTGGTAGAAGGAGTGAGCTCGGAAAGGCCTGCTTTCATTGCAGCCTGCCTGGCGGGTGCCTGGCCGATTCCGGCGGTAAGTACATTTCCCATGAGAACTTCTTCAACGGCATTCGGCTTTATACCTGCAGCCTTGATAACTTCATAAATAGCTGATGCGCCCAACTCGGGAGCCGAAAAAGATGAGAGTGATCCGCCAAATGCTCCTATGGGTGTTCGTTTAGCCTCTACGATTACAACGGTTCTCATAATATAAATGCTTAAGAGTTAATAGCGTTATCGAGATCTTGTATCAAATCTTCACTGTCTTCAATTCCAACTGAAAGCCTGATCAGCGAATCTTTTAAACCCGCTTTTTCTCTCACATCTTTTGGTATGGACCCGTGAGTCATCGATGCAGGGTGGCTGATAAGTGATTCGACTCCTCCCAAACTCTCTGCAAGTGCAAATACGGAGGTTTTACTCATCACTTCGGCTGCACGGTCAATACTGTCATTTTTTAAGCTGAAAGAGACCATGGCACCAAAATCTTTCATTTGGTTTGCGGCAGTTTTATGCTGTGGGTGTGTTGGCAAACCCGGGTAAAAAATTTCATCGACGCGATCATTGGTTTGAAGGTATTCAACAATATCCTTTGCATTCTCAACAGACCGATCCATGCGTACGTGTAAAGTTTTTATACCCCGTAATGTGAGATAGCAATCCATTGGCCCGGGAACGGCTCCGCTGGTTTTTACCTGGAACTCAATTTTTTCCATAAAAATTTTATTTGAACTGGCAACAGCTCCGCCAATAACATCGGAGTGCCCGGCGAGATATTTCGTGGTAGAGTGCATTACCGCATCTGCACCTAAATCCAAAGGACGCTGGAGGTAGGGTGAGGCAAATGTATTATCAACCACTGTGAGTATCTTGGATGGACTTGCCAGTTCAGAAACCTTTCTGATATCAACAATTCTGAGGAGTGGGTTGGTGGGGGTCTCAATCCAGATTAATCGCGTTTCACTGGTAATGGCAGTCTTGATATTGCTGATATCCGTCATGTCAACAAAAGAAAAATCGATACCGTACGGTTCAAACACTTTTGTAAAAAGACGATAGGTGCCCCCATACAAATCATTGGATGCTACTACATGAGCTCCCGGTTTCAGCGTTTTGAGAATAGCATCTATTGTGGCAACACCACTCGCAAAACAGGCGCACTGATCAGCATTTTCGAGACCTGCAATCAGATTTTCAAGTGCTGTTCTGGTAGGATTGCCAACTCTTGCATAATCATATCCTTTATGAACGTTTGGCTTCTCCTGAACATAGGTAGAGGTGAAAAATACGGGAGGCATCACGGCTCCCGATGTCTCTTCAGGTTTTTGTCCTGCGTGAATTGCTTTTGTATTAAACTTCATGTGTCAAAAATTATAAGATTGCTCAAGACTTTCAGCTTCTTCAAACATTTCAAGCCTGGTATATAATGTATATAATGTGTAGAGGTATTCAATATTATCAGGGTTCAAATCCACAAGTTGTTCCCAGTACACTAATGAACTCTCAAGAAGCTTAACTTCAGTTTCATCAATTAATTCAGAAATTGAACCCGAAAGATCAATACTTTTTTTCAGATCCTGCAAATAAGCAGCACCGTTCGTGTGGTAGCCAGCGGCATTATAGATACTCTCCTCATCTAACAAGCTGTTTTCGGATAAATTATCGTAGATCAATTTGATTTCATTAAGCTGTGAGATGAGATTTTCTATACCCGGGTTAATATTTACTGAAGCTCCATCACCTCCAAGCAGTGTCTCAATACCGGTTTCAAAAAGCTGATACCTGACAGAAGCCAGTGATTCGAGATAAGTAACCCGGTCGGGGTACTCATCAGCAAGCAGCTGAAGCTGTTGTGCAGCTTTTTCGGGCTGGTTATCCAGAATATAGGCATTAATGAGCCCATGCTTTATGGTAATTGAAGAACTGTTCTCTATTTGGAGTTCCTCATACTTTGAAACGGATTTATCCGTATCACCGGATTCGAGATAGATAAATGCAAGCTTTTCATGTATAGCCGCAACTCTGTCGGGATCCGGATTTACCTCTAAAAGTTTATTTAATGTTTCCTCTGCACTGGTATATAACCCATTGCTATAGTACGCTGTGGAAAGAACGTTATAGCTTGAAAGGCTGTCAGGCTGAATTATAATTGCATTCTCTAAATGTTCTATAGCTTGGTCAAATGATTGTTCAGATCTGCTGGTATTGATTCTTGTCTGTAAAAGACGAACGCCACTATTGTGTTCGAAAGACCATGCATCGTTTAATATTTGATTAAATTCCTGTGCACGATTATTAAAGCGGGCAGCCCCTTCGTTTAAGGTATTACGGGCATTTCTGTAAAGAGGTTTTCTTGAAGAGGGCAAGGGTATATTTTGCGCTGCTTCAACAAATAATTCCGCTTTTCTAAGTAAAAGCGATTCATTAGGCCCGCTTTGTTCAATGATCTCGTTTATGTTTTCTATTTGCTCTAAAGGGCCAGGATCTGACGGATTAATTGTGGTAGATTCCGTCTTATTGAGAGATGAGCAGGATGTGATAAAAAAAAGCCCGAAGACAAGCGCAAGGCTTGCCTTTCGGGTAAGTAAGTTTAACATAGTAAGGCTTTGCAGATTAAAAGAATTAATTCTCAAAACCAGCTTTTTCCATAGCTTCAGCGGCTTTTTCTTCCATGCCTAACGTTGTGTATACCTGGAAGAGGGACTGCCAGTTTTCCGGATTATCCGGGTTAATCTCTGCAGCACGTTCGTAATACACAAGGGCATCTCTGAGTACGTCTCTTGCCATGGTATCATATTCATTGGCCTGAGCATTATCAGTTGTGTTATTTCGTCTTTCGAACAGATTAGCGGCTCTGTTTTGGTAAATAATCCCCAAAATAAAGTTTGCCGATTCACTTTCTGGTTCCAGTTCAATGACTTTTTCCATTTGTTCAACAGAAATTTGAGTCAGTTCGTCAATATCTGCTTCAATCTCATCAATTTCCTGGTTTAAATCTTCAATTCTTTCTTCGGCTTCTGCACGTTCCTCGCCGCTGAGTCCCCGAACTTCTTGGCGGAGTTCGAATAACTCTTCATACATATCGGATGCTTCGTTACCAAGCTCTTCAACACTTTGATAAATCTGTGTTCCCAATACTCGTCTGTATTGTGGGTTATCCGGTTCTTCATCAATTAAGTCCTGCACAATTTCGATTGCTCTATCACGCTCGCCTGACTGTATGTAGGCATCGGCCATAAATTGTACAAACATGGAGTTTCCGGGGTTTCGCTCCAGGGCATCTTCAGCCATTGTGATAGCTTTTTCGTATTGACTGTCGTATAAATAGAGGCTGGTTAAATACTCGTAATCACTGGCTTCGGGCTCTTCCATACGCTCCATGGCCTGCTCGTAAGTGGCAATGGCTTGGTCAATCTGTTCGAGCTGGAAGTGCGTTGAAGAAAGTACCTGGTACGTCATGGCACTGTCGGGGTTGATCGTCACGGCATTTTGAAGGTGTGCCAGTGATGTTCTGTATGGATCTTCGGTTGCGTTGAACAAGCTGTCGTCATTCTGAATATTTACAGCCATGTTGTACTCATCGGCCCAGTATGAAACAACAGTGTTATTGAGTTCTTCTAATTCGACGGGGGTCTCTTCCATTTCTTCCATCAAAGATCGGGCTGTATCGTAAGAATCTTTTGCTCTTGCATAGTACTCTTCCCTCTCTGTGGGGTCTTCGAATGATTCTGCCTGAGAGCTAAGTACTACTCCCTTGTAGAAATGAGCTATGTAGTTACTTGGATCTTCATCAATTGCAGTGTTAACAGTTTCAAGTGCAGCTTCGAAGTTTCCTGTAACAAGGCTTAACTGAACTTCATTAACAAGTGGGCTGGTGGATTCGCATGACCATAAAAAACCTGCAAATGCAAACAGGATGAGAAATAATTTGTAACGTTTCATATTTGTAAAGTATCGTTGATTAATTATTTGATATAAGTTTAAAGTAATCATATATACAACTTTGTGCAATCTCAGCTTAGGCAATATCGCAACGATTCTATTTATGACTTTATATCTATATGTTCATGAATAATAACATCACATAACTAAAACCAAAATATTAGAAGCATCAATAT
>DATGBT010000071.1:0-2674 GCA_035312505.1 Balneolaceae bacterium
GAAATTCTTCTCATATTTCCATATAGCAATTCTTATATTTGGAGCTATTCGCTTAAAAACATGACTTATGATTTACGATTTTATTGTAGCAGGAGCAGGTATTGTTGGCCTGTCAACAGCGTATAAATTATCCGAAGAGTACAGCGATGCCAATATTCTTGTTCTGGAAAAAGAGAGTGCCGTTGCTGCTCACCAAACAGGGCACAATTCCGGGGTTATACACTCCGGTATTTATTACAAACCGGGCAGTTATAAAGCTAAAAATTGTGTAGACGGACGACATCAGCTCGTACAATTTTGTCGGGAAAATAATGTGGCACACGAAATATGTGGAAAAGTAATTGTTGCTTCCAATGAGGAGGAGCTGCCAACATTACAATCGATTTATGAACGCGGCCTGCAAAACAATATTGAGGGCATCCGCCTCATCGATCGTAAAGAACTTCTGGAGATAGAACCTTATGTGGCAGGTTCGCACGCTATTCATGTCCCCTGTACCGGTATCGTTGACTTTAAAGGGGTGTGCCAAAAGCTGGCTGATAAACTTACGAATGCAGGCCATTCCGTTTTATTCAGCACACCAGTGCAAAGTGTTCACCAAACCAATGGCACACTGGCTGTGATAGCCGGAAACCAAACCTTTAAAACCCGTCACTTTATCAACTGCACGGGGCTCCACAGCGACCGGGTTGCACGGGAATCTGGCGTACACTCGCCGGTAAAAATTGTGCCTTTCCGGGGCGAATATTTCGAACTGACTCCGGAAGCTGAACATAAAGTGAGAGGTCTGATCTATCCGCTGCCCAATCCCGCATTCCCTTTCCTTGGAGTTCATTTTACCCGTATGGCGCTGGGAGGTGTTGAGTGTGGGCCCAATGCCGTTTTTGCTTTTAAACGAGAAGGCTATAAAAAGTTTTCTTTCGACCTCAAAGACACCATTGAAACATTCGATTTTCCAGGCTTCTGGAAATTATCAAGTAAGCACTGGCGGATGGGGCTCGATGAAATGTACCGATCATTTTCAAAGAAAGGATTTCTCAAGAATCTTCAGAAATTAATTCCCTCCATAACTGCAGACGATCTCACCGGCTCTCCTTCGGGCGTTCGTGCCATGGCTCTTAAACCGGATGGCGAAATCCTGGATGATTTTTACTTTGAAACAACGGACCGGGAGATTCATGTGCTTAACGCTCCCAGTCCTGCCGCCACAGCCGGTCTTGCCATCGGGGATGAGATTGTGAGTAAAGCAAAATCCTCTTTTTCCCTGTAAATCTTTTCCTATTCCCACCAAACATGCCGGGTTCACTATCGTCTAATTAGTAAATGGCGACAAAAACCCTAAAATGTTTCAGGTGACAACGATGAGAGATCAAATCATCCGGTTTTTAAACTCACGCACTGCTCTTACAATTGTATTATCCCTGTTTGCAATACCATTCATTATAGAGCTGTTCAATCAACCATGGACACACCGGCAGTACAATCATTTTTTACGTGATACAGGGGAGTGGTCAGCAAGACTGTTAATTATAACCCTGTTAATTTCCCCGCTCAGAATACTGTTCAAAAAAAGCGGGTTCTTATGCTGGATGAACCGGCAGAAGCGGGTATTTGGAATTTTTACTTTTGTCTACTCATCCATTCATCTTGCAGGATATTTTGTTGAAAACAGTTCTGCCGGCACTGTTATTGCTGATTTAACTGAGCCTATGGTGCTTTTTGGCTGGATCGCATTTCTGATCTTCATACCCCTTGCAATGACCAGCAATAATATGTCAATCCGGCTGATGAAAGGAAGGAACTGGAAAAATATGCAGCGTGCAGTTTACATCGCAGCCGTATTTATTGTACTCCACTGGCTTTGGGGCGAACGCCACCTTCACTGGATTCCCGTACTTATTCATTTTACGCCTCTCGCCGTGCTTGAGGGATACCGGATTTGGAACTATTTAAACAGACACCCTCACAGAAACGCTGTTACGGCCTGATAATGCCCTGTAACTCTGCATGTAAAGCTGTTATCTTTCAGCACTGTGGGTTTTTCTGATGTCCTTTTTGATTTCACTTCGATACAAAGTCTGAAAAATAGGTCATAACAATAGACCCACCTTGGGGCTTGATAAGAAGGCAGGCAATCTTTCTTCATGGATCAGAGTCACTGCCACGATCCATTCTAACCGCCAAGAACGCAAAGTTACGCAGAGAATTCTGAACCTGGTTTAAAAATCTGCCGGGAGTAGTACAAAGGTTAGGATACGCTCGCTTATCCCATTAAGCACTTCATTTCGTTGTATTATTCCTCAGCGTTCCCCTGCGACCCTGGCGGTTTATTCTTTTAAACTATGGTTTCGGCCGGAAGGTGGTGAATGGGTATGCAATTTTTTTCGTGCACCGTAGTCACTGACAAAATTCTTTATTACTACAGAAGACGCGAAGTGACGCAGAGGGTTATATGCCTGATGTAATAATTCTATGTAGATCAGTGTAAGCTGCATGATTCATGTGAGACAAAAAATTAGATTTCAATACCAATGCCCACAATCTTCAGGTTGAATTGATCTATATTTCAGCTTACACTCAACTATCGTCGCAGCTTTTAATGAAAGAAGAAACTATTGTCAGCAATATATAAAGACTCACTCACCCGCCGACTTTACTCCACCGATGCATCTAT
>DATGBT010000072.1:0-3170 GCA_035312505.1 Balneolaceae bacterium
AGAGGGGGCATTACCTTTTATTTCTACGTGCAAGTTGTTACTCCTGTCAACTATCACTCTAAAACCAAACGGGTAATGAACTTCAAAATATTATTCGCAGGAGTGTTTCCAAAAAGTTATAATAGTATTTGAAGGGTTTGAACGTTGATATTGATAATTCCGGGGTAAAGCGAAATTTTTCTAAAAAAATAATAAGATGAAGGCTTATAAATTTAAAACAAAGATATCGGGCAATGGAACCATTCATGTTCCGGATGATTCAGATCTCTATGACAGAGAAGTGGAAGTTATTATTATTTCTGAAAAAAATGATCGGGATTCAAATATGAAAGCCAGCGAATTTGTGAATAAGTGGGCGGGTTTTCTCACTGAAAGTAAAACAGGCCAATCGAAGCTGGATTATTTGACAGAAAAGTATAAATAATGGAGAGAGTACTATTCGACACCAATATCATACTTGATATTGCATTAAAAAGGTCACCCTACTTTTCACTTGCCTCTGACCTGTTCGGAATGATTGATGACAAGAAAATTAGTGGGCACGTCACAGCTTCTACGATTTCCGATATCTATTACATATCAAAAAAAGAAAAAGGGCATCAGCAGGCTATTGAATTTATTTCAAATTTGATTGAAATTTTGGATGTGATTGGTGTCGATAGAGAAACGATTATAAATGCTTTGAAAATTGGCCTTAAGGATTTTGAAGATTCAATCCAGGTTTCGGCTTCGCAATCTTTTCTCCTTGATTGTATTATTACCCGAAACAAAATCGATTTTAAGAAATCAGATTTCAATGTCTTCACGCCTGAAGAATACCTGCTCCAAAGTCGAGGGCAAATTTAAAAACGCGGTTTGATTTTGTTATCTATCAAATATAGAAATCAAACGAGCTCCAATCCATCCCCTCTAGAGAGGGGGAAAGTACAGGCGAGAGTGCGCAGCACGGCGAGTCTGACGAGAGGGGTGTGTGAAAGGATTACAGAGCACATGACTGCGTGGGTTCATCTCGTACACCAAAATGCATACAACTGATGACCTGCATAATTCCCCTTCGATAGTTTTCCATCCGGTGATTTTATTCCTTGCCTCGGGTTTTCAAAAGGGCCCGCGTTCAAAAACCCCGGGTTGCACCCGGGGCTACCCATATTACGCACCTCCGGCGCGCAGGATCCTGATCGAATCTATGAACGAGAGTCAATCCATCCCCTCTCGAGATAGAAAAAGTACAGGCGAGAGTGCACAGCACGGCGAGCCTGACGAGGGGTGTGTGCGTGAAGCCAGAGAAATGGTTACAGCAAAACACATCCAAACCATGTTTGGCTGACCCCAATTCCCCAATTCCCTAATCAACCAATTTCTTACATTCCTCATACCGAAAACAATCAATGGTATGATCATTCACCATCCCAACCGCCTGCATAAACGCATAGCATATCGTAGGTCCCACAAATTTAAATCCATCCTTTTTTAGCTGTTTGCTCATCCGTTTTGAAATCTCTGTCTCTGCCGGTACATCAGCCATTTTCTCGAATTCGTTGATGATCGGTTTGCCATCCACAAAATTCCAGATGTAGTCGCTGAAAGAACCATGATCATGGTTCTCTGTAATTGCCAGGTATGCTTTTGCATTCTGAATGGCCGCATCCACCTTCAGTCGGTTTCGAATAATTCCCGGGTTGGAAAGCAGTTCCTTTCTCTTGGAATCATCATATTGCGCAATCTTTTCAGGATCAAAATTGTCAAACGCTTCCCGGTACGATTCCCGTTTTTTCAGTACGGTCAGCCAGCTCAGCCCGGCCTGAGCTCCTTCCAGGATCAGCATTTCAAACAGGTGGCGGTCATCATAATTGGGAACGCCCCATTCAGTATCGTGATACTCCTTTTCGAGATCAGAGTGAGTGGCCCATCCGCATCTTGTTTTGTCGTTCATAGATAGTGGTTAAAAGTGGTTTGTTTTTCCGATGCTCAGGAGTTTGAAAAAGATAATGGATAAAGGGTACAAGGTACAGGGCGCAAGGTTCAGGGTTCAGGATAACCAGCTGTTCATCCCGAGGCTTCGGGACGAACCTCCCAAAGGGATGTTTGCGGCGAAAAGATCTAGGCCTCAGACTCCTCTGTTTATTATCAATACTGGTGATTTGATATCGGCTGATAATCTTGATTAGAAGCTCCACTCTATATTCGAGCTAAAAACCATGCAACTGTCTGGTAACCAACCGGCCTTGGCAGTGTGAACGCAGCGTAAGAGAGTGAACTTCAAAAGCTTTCCCTAGCACTTTCCCCGCAGGGACTGGTGAACGGTCAAAAGTGCATAAAAAACCCGTCGGCTAAAGATTTGCTCCGGCGTGCACATCTGGACGCTTTGCGATGTGAACACACCTCCCGGCTAAAGCCGTACTCCCCTCGAGGGGAGATTACAAAGGTCCGCATCATCTTGTCATTTTAATTTAAATTCTGCCGGTGAGTTTTTACACTCATCGCATGCGCGTCCACCTGCGCACTCACCGCCTGCTCAAATCACAGGCCGTGAGCTTAATTGTACTAAAATAAATCTTTCACTTCATTTAATAAGGGACTTTACTGATCTGGAATTTTCCACTCGGAAACAGCTGGCCTTGAAAGAATTTGCGGAGCAAGGAAGCCGGAAGATCTGCGGGGACCTTTAATCATACCGGCTCGGAACTGTTTTGGAAGCTGTATGCGCGATGGACCATTGATAAAAGGTAGCAGAGATTCCGTGACCGCCGCAAATTTTTTCACAGCCTTGATTTTTTGGTTCGTTTTGTATCAAGACAAAATGAACAGGAAGACCACATATAATCACGTACTATAGTAATAAGTTTCGAAACTGTTTCAAAAAAAAGACTATCATGGTTGCGCGTAGATAATAACTCAATTCTTGAGTACGAATAATCATCCCCCATTGCCCCCTTCAGAAGTGGGACACTCTTCGGCAAAACTCATAACTGGCCAAGAAGTGAAATATTCTGTGTAGAGCAAGGCACTTTTTTAAAGTTGATAATCTCCTTCCAAAACGCCCCTCTCTGCCAAGTCCCGCGAGGGCGAGGCAGAAGCCTGTCCGACTTTCGGCGGAAGGGGCCAGGGTAAGTCAAAAGATTACCACACCACCCATCTCATATTGGGTGATCATTTTCTTATCTTGTGAA
>DATGBT010000073.1:0-4392 GCA_035312505.1 Balneolaceae bacterium
CTGATTGAGCCGGTTAAGGCCTGTAGCTTCTGTGGTAGCCCAGATATCTCCATTTTTTGATTCGGCCATTCCCCACACCCAGTTATCAGAAAGAGAGGTTGTATCAAACGGAGTGGCGGAATAAATTTTAAACTCGTGTCCATCGTAACGGTGGAGCCCTCCCTGTGTGGCAATCCACAGAAACCCTTTACTGTCCTGCATAATTGTGTTCGCTGAAGCCTGAGCCATGCCATCAACCAGGCCGATGCTTTCGAATCTCAATGAGGGTGCATCGGGTCCAATGAGGGTAGTCTGAGCTATTTCATCTGTTTGTGAATAAGCGGTTGTTGTAATGCCGAGAAGTACAAGAAGCAAGCTGGCAATGCACCTGATATATTGTGGTGAATGCAAGGTTGTAAATGCGCTAAAGTGAACGGTAGGTCTGCAAATTTTCATAGTACGATCATGCTTGTGGCTGGAAGTTGAACAATGAAACACATCCAATTATAGAACCCGTGATATGGGTCTGAGTGCCCGCTTTGGCTCTGTAAATATAGTTAGACATGAGTGCTGCTCCGATTTTATGTGACTTGTTCTTTTTGGCAAATACCGATTCCTGAATTTTTTATGTGACAGATGATATGCATAATTGTCTATTTCTCTTTTAGCACGACGAAACAGGTAGTTAGATTATGCATTTCCAGATTCCCACCGGTTGCTCTTGCCAGTTCGGCATTGCTAAACATCCCCGCCATGGGTACGTTCCAGACCTCTTTTAATCCCTCTATTTCCATATTCATCATTGGGCCGAAGGCGAGAATTCTTCCTGCGCAACTGAATATGACTAAAGCATCTGCTTCCGGCATGTCGGTTTCTTTCATTTCCCGGGCACTCTCGATTACCTTTTCCATCACATCGAAATCGGGGGGGACTGAGAAACGCACTTTAGAACCCTGCGGCACCGAACCGCTGCAGTAGAATGATCGGTCGGTCCAGTCTACTACCAATCCGGGACGCATAACGGGGTCTCCTTTATCACGCTGAAGCTGTAACGGTAAATTGGCAGCAATCTCCAACAGTAACTTTTTATTATCCGGTGTTACATCTTCAAGCCCGCCATATTGGGCAGTAAGGTCCAGTACAGGAGTATTTTCAACGGTGAAAACATGATTTCCTTCACTTTTTGTTACCGTTTTCTCTGTACCCACAGCTTTCCAGCCGCAGGTGGCCCTCCCATTAATAAGGATTTTATTTTCATCGAGTGCCAGGGCAATGATACCCTGCTTACTTTCCATGCCGTTGGTGAATACAAATTGTTCAGTGAACGTGTAGTCGTCAGATGCCATGCCACCATAAACATTTACGTGTTTGCCAACAACATCTTCAAACCCAAAAAGCAGTTGCTCTGCATCCGTTTCCAGATGAGATCCTGAAATGAGAAACGTAGGATTTAAGAACCTGGCCTTTGCTTTTTTGGCGATTCCAGATGCTGTTTCTCGGTAATTTTTTGTCGGAAACTCATCAAGATAGATTTCAAAATGATCCCGGTTCATATCCAGTAATAGCATCGCAATTGAACCAGACTCTGTTTCTTCGTCGATGAATTCTCCGCTGGTAGTGGCCCCAAATACGGCAACGCCCGCTTCGTCCAGAATCCGGCAGATCGTACTCCGATCCTGGGATACAGACAAAAACACAATGGCAAGAGTAGGTGAGAAGCCGTCACTCATACTTTCTTTTAATACAGCATGGATCTCTTTTGGGGATTTTCCTTTGATTGATTTTGCCTTCATAGATTCAGTGATTGATGGTGAGATTATTTTTCTTTTAGTGCTACCCAGCTGACCGTGGTACCGTGAAACTCACATGGGCCCTCATCCAGCTTCCCGAATTCACCCAGTGAGAAAAAGCCAATCATCGGCTTCTTCCACGTTTCGGCAAGCCCTTCTATTTCTGTTGTGATCAGGGGTCCAAATGTACCCTGCCTTCCACCGCAGGAAAAAACGAGCATCGCATTAGCTTCAGGCATATCCTTTTCTTTGATGGTCTTGGTACTTTGCACCACTACATCAATCGAGTCAAAATCCGGCGGAAGAGAAAACCGAAAAAGTTCTCCTTCCTTAGCTTCACCTGCTATCATGATGGATTGATCGTCCGTATTCCAAAACAGTACCGGTCTCATAACTGCATTGCCTGATGCTCTCTGGAACTGTAACGGATAGCCCAGATCTGAAGGAAACACATCCTTTGCCCCTCTTTCAGGATTGATGATATCATCTCCCAAAAATCGCTTGATGACGTGCATGGCTGGAGTATCATCGATGGTATAAATCCAGGCGCCCTTACTTTTTGTCACTTTCTTGGTTGTTCCAATCGGTTTCCATCCGGAAACCGCAAGCCCGTTTAGCAATATCTTATCCTGGTCAATGATGAGGGTCAGTAATCCACCTGTGCTGGATGCGGAATTGGTGAACAGAATACCTGAATAGTCATTAAAATTTCCTGCCACACCCCCAATAATAGTCGCATCCTGACCTGCCGCATCCGTAAATCCACGGATCAATTCATCTCCGGGTATTTTGAAATCTATAGGTGATATGATGAAGGCAGGATTTGCAAACAGGTCCTTTCCGGTACTTCCCGCATTGTGCCCGGCTTCATAAGCAGACGATTCTTCGTAATCGTTTAGTACAATTCGAAAATATTCCGGTTTCATATCCATGAGCATGGCTATGATATCATCAGCGGCTACTCCCTGAGATGTAAATTTTTCGGCTGTGCTGATCCCGAAAATTGCAATGCCTTTCCTATCAAACATAGATTGTAAGGCTTCCGCATGTTCAATCTTACTCAGAATGATAATCGCAAGTGTTGGCTTGAATCCATCTTTTATGTTTTCATCAAGAGCTGACTCTATTTCAGACGGTGAATTTCCTATAATGGATTTTGCTTTCATGAAGATATGCAGCTTTATGTTGTTTTATGTTGACTGAATACATGAAGACTCATTCAGGCTACTATTTCGCTGATTTGTATGACTGGTTCAATGTCGGTAAAATTGGGCAAGTCGGCCATTAATACTGGTGCGCCTGCTTCAAAAGCCTTTCCAAATTCTTCCATCGAGTTGAAGTACAAACTGGCCATGGCCACATACTCGGCCGGTGAATTCTGTGCAGCTCCGCCAAGCCCTTTATCATAGCTTGCTCCCTTCAGTGCCTCACCCAACGCTTTTGATACCAGCGGTACGTGATTGGTAATGTAGTAATCCAGATCAAATGTTTTACCTTCCTCGCTTGGGTAAAAAACACTTACTTTTATCAATCCTTTTTTCATGGGTATTATTTTTTAAGTTTTGATTTTTCACTTAGCGCCACCCAACAGCAGGCAGACGAGTGATAATGCTGCTGTCCGTTTTTAGCTCTGCCAAATTCTCCATACGTGAAAAATCCTGCCATGGGGCTGTTCCATACTTCAGCTAATCCTTCATTTTCCATTGTTGCCAACGGCCCGAGAGCCGGTTTTCTGCCCGCACAGGAGAATACCAATAGGGCGTCTGCATTGTCACCCACCGAATTTTTTACATTTGTTGCTTCATCAATGATCTCCTGTACAATGTCAAAGTCCGGCGGTACGGAAAACCAAAACGTTTCTCCCTCTCTCATCTCCATATCTGTAATCAGTGCATTTTCATCACGATCAATGCTCATGGGGCCCTTGATGACTATTTCGTCGCTGTTTTCACGCTCCACAATAAACGGATAATCGAATGACAGTTCCTGCAGAACATCAAAATCAAGGCCTGTATTTTCTATATCTTTTCCCAGGTACTTCAGGTACATATCTACTGCAGGTTTTCCGTCAATAGAATAGAGAAATTTGCCATTGCTACGGGTCACTTTCCTGGAGATCCCCAATCGTTTCCAACCGGTGATGGCCATGCCGTTCAGGGAAACTTTATCTGCATTCAGAACCAAAGTTAAAAATCCGTGTTTTGTTTCCCGGTTTTGGGTAAAGACAGACGTTCCCGACAGGGTCATATCATCTCCGGCCATACCTCCAAAAAAGACTTTTTCCCTGCCAATCGCTTCCGACAGCTCATGAACCAGCACCATACCGTCAAACACGTCTGATGATGGAGTTACGCCGGTACTGCAGAGTATCAGAGAGGGATTTGAAAATTTTTGGAGGCTAGTTTTTGCGAGATGAGCGGATGTCTCCTTTATGGTTCTGTTTCCGATATCTTCGAAAATAATTGAGTACGCTTCCCGCTTGATGTCGAGCAGCAGTACGGCAATGCCCCCGTCGCTTTGGTAGCCGTCCGTGAACTCGCCGCAGGATGTAGCACCAAAGATATCGATACCCTGTTCCTGAAAAATGGTACAAACAGCTTGTCTATCCTGCTTTATAGAGATA
>DATGBT010000074.1:0-11075 GCA_035312505.1 Balneolaceae bacterium
TTGCCATCTTCCAGCACAACCTGATTGTCATCTTTGGTATCTTTCCCTGTGATCATTTCATGAATGCCATCGGTAAAAATGACGCAGTTTTGAAGCACCTCAATCACCGAAACGCCCTTATGCCGATAGGCCTCCATCATCGCTTCCTCAAGAAGGGCGTGGTTATTGTCGGGTACACGGGCAAAGAATGTGGCTCCCGAACTGATGGCTACTTCACCAATATTAAATGTATTTTCGTAGCTGCCTTCAGGAGCCGTTTTTGTTTTCGTGCCCATGGGCGTTGTGGGAGATGACTGACCTTTGGTCATGCCGTAAATCTTATTATTAAAGATCACAATGTTAAGATCTACATTGCGGCGGCAGGCGTGAATAAAGTGGTTTCCTCCAATAGCCATGCAGTCACCGTCACCGGTGAACGTCCATACATTCAGTTCCGGTTTGGCCAGTTTAAGTCCCGTTGAGACGGCAATAGCCCGTCCGTGAATGGAGTGAATGCCGTATGTGTCCAGGTAGTAGGTGATTCTTGAGGAACAGCCAATACCTGAAATGCTTACAAAATTCTCTTTCTTTCCTCCCATCCTGGCAAATGCTTTCTGCATATTGGCCAGAATCACATAGTCGCCACAACCCGGACACCAGCGCACATTCTGATCGCTTGCAAAATCCTTTCGGCTCAGTTTTGTTTCGCCTTCTTTACCAACGGTTTCAATACTCATGAGTTTCGGGATAATGTGTTAATAATTGCGGCTTTTATTTCTGAGGTGAAAAACGGCTGACCCTGAATCTTTTTGTACGATCGGTAATTTAAACCGGGGTGCCTTGTTTTCAGATAGTTAATGAACTGCCCGTTATTCAGTTCACAAACCAGGATCTCATCAAATGAGCCAAGCACATCTGCTGTATTCTTCGGAAGCGGATTGATGTAGTTAAAGTGCGTAAATCCGATCTGCTCTTCTCCTTCTTCCAGAAGCTCCGTTACGGCCGTGTTCATTGCCCCGAAGGTGCTCCCCCAGCCCACAACTAGTAATTTCCCATTCTGAGCACCCACTACTTTTTGATCCGGTAGCCGCCTGGCTATTCGCTCAATCTTTTCCTCACGAATGTTTGTCATCTTCTCGTGATTCTCTGGCTCATAGGTCAGGTTACCGGTATTTTCTTTTTTCTCCAGCCCGCCAATACGATGCTCAAAACCTTTATCTCCGGGACTCATCCAGTAGCGGTTCATGAACTCTTCGGTTCGCATATAGGGCTCCCACTCTTCCGCGGGGCCTTCGAACCGCGGGACTTTTATCTCTTCCAGTTCGTCCATCTCAGGTATTCGCCACGGGCTTGTGCCGCTGGCGAGATTTGAGTCAGACAGCAAAATGACGGGCGTTACATGCTCCATGGCAAGCTGTGCTGCCTTGTAAGCGTAGCTAAAACAGTCGTTCGGTGAACTTGCTGCAATAATGACAGCCGGTGCATCCCCGTGGCGGCCATAGAGTGCCTGGTCCAGGTCACTCTGCTCTGTTTTTGTTGGTAAGCCGGTAGACGGTCCTGCCCGCTGTACATTCACCAGAACCATTGGAAGTTCAGAAATAACGGCGAGACCCATTGCTTCGGACTTAAGAGACGCTCCTGGGCCCGATGTTGTGGTAATGGATAAATTACCGGCGAATGAGGCACCGATCGCAGCGCAAACGGCAGCTATTTCGTCTTCTGCCTGGAATACTATCGTTCCCATATCTTTACGGGCCGCCAGTTCGTGTAATATTTCGGAGGCCGGGGTGATGGGATAGGAGCAGATTGAAAGGGTTCGTCCGCTTTTTTCTGATGCGGCCAGAAAGCCCCAGGCAATCGCTTTATTTCCGTCGATATTACGGTAAGTTCCTTTTTTCAACTTCGCCGGAGGGATAATTACGGGCACATCCTGCAGCTGAACGCTTTCTGCAAAACTATACCCGGCTTCCAGCGCCAGTTTATTCGCTTCCAGCAGCGTTGGTTTCTTGCCAAACTTCTTCTCCAGGAAACGCACCGTATCATCGGTATTTCGGCTGAAGAGATAGAGTACAATGCCAAGCGCAAACATGTTCTTGCTTCGCGCAACTGCCTGCCGGTCGAGGCCTGTATTTTTTAACGCTTCTGCGGTAAGTGATGCAGCAGGAGCACGTATTACATTAAATTCATCAAGAGAGCCGTCATTAAGCGGGTTTTCATCAAATTCCGCTTTTTTCAGGTTTCTGGACGTAAAATTATCTGCATCAGCGATAATGGTGCCGCCTTGTTTCAAAAAATGGAGGTTTGCCGCAAGAGCAGCCGGGTTCATCACCACAAGGACATCAACTTTATCGCCTGGCGTATAAATTTCGGTGCCGCCTATCTGAACCTGAAAACTCGAAACACCGCCAATGGTACCCTGCGGTGCCCGAATTTCGGCCGGATAATCAGGAATGGTTGTTAAGTCATTCCCAGCGAGCCCCGAAGCCTGCGAAAACAGATCCCCGGTTAACTGCATACCGTCCCCGGAATCTCCGGAGAACCGTATCACCATCTTCTTTCTTTCTGAAACTACCGAAGGCTCACTCATATCATCATGTTTAAGGTGAAAGGATCAATAAATAAGGTTGATAAAAGTATCAGCCGTGAAGAAGCTCTTTACGCTCCATAAGTACATCTTCGTCCTCTTCATGATCCGGATCTGGAATAATACAATCGGGAACCGGGCAGAAAGAGATACACTGCTCTTCATCGTGAAATCCAACACACTCAGTACATTTGTCGGTTACGATAAAGTAGAAGTCGTCAGAAATGGGGTCCTGCATATCATCAGCATCCACTGTAGATCCGTTCAGCATCGTTACGTCGCCAGAAAGATTCGTTCCTTCAGCCATAGACCAGTTTGCTCCGGGTTCATAAATTGCCTGATTGGGGCATTCAGGTTCGCAAGCTCCGCAGTTAATACAGGTGTCGGTTATTAAAACAGCCATAATGTGTTGATTTTTTTGAATGATTCGTAATTTTTGATTTATCGTTATTTATCTAAATAGATAAATAGACAATAAACTCTTTATTAAAAGTAATACTTTGCGCTGCATCTTCCAACGATAGAGAGATGAAGCGCAAAATTTAGAATCGATATAGATTACAACTCTTTATAGGTGTCAATATCAAAACCCTGGAGAACTTTGATATAGTTTGCACGTTCAAATGCTGTTGGGTCGGCTACAGCCGCAGAACTCATAGCCCCTTTCATCTCTTCGAGTGAAGCGTACTCCTTCTCCTCCATCCATTCTATCATTTCTGCCTGGATGCGCTTTAAAGCGCCTGGTCCCTCATAGAGAAGAACAGAAGCCATCTGCGCGATATCGGCACCCGCAAGCACCATTTTAATTACATCATGAGCGGTATGTATACCCGTTGTTGCAGCCAGGCTGCAGGTAAGGTGTGGACGAAGCATGGCGATCCAGCGCAGCGGCAACCGTTTTTCAAACGTGCTGCTAAGCTCCAGGCTGGCCTCCACTTCGAGATTCTCCAGGTCGAAGTCGGGCTGATAAAACCGGTTAAAGAGCACCAGGCCGTCCGCTCCCTCCTTCTGCAGGCGAAGAGCCATATTTCCGAACGAACTAAATTGTGCTCCCACTTTCACAGACACGGGAATGGATACATTTTCTTTAACCGCTTTAAGGTCATCAATATACATCTGCTCCACTTCGGCAGATGTTATAGTTGGATCACCGGCGATATAGTAAATATTCAGCTCTATGGCGTCGGCACCCGCTTCTTCCATACGCTTTGCGTACGACATCCAGCCGCCTTTTGTGGTCCCGTTTATACTGGCGATAACAGGAATATCCACCGCGTTCTTTAAACTTTGTATCTGCTCAAGATAATCCTCAGCGTGTAAATTGTGATATTCATCGGGTTCAGGAAAATAGCTGAGTGCCTCGGCATAGCTTTCTTCGGATGTGGACATATAGTGATCAAGTGCCTCATTCTCTTTTGTAATCTGCTCTTCAAACAGAGAGTACATCACAATCGCACTGGCACCGGCATCCTCCAGCTGCTTTACTTTGCCTACATCATTGGAAAGCGGCGATGCTGAGGGTACTAGTGGATTTTTTAGTTTAAGTCCTAAATAGGTTGTCTCTAAATTCATGGGTGTCCGGTCGGTTTATACGTTCTTTAGTTTGTTTATAAGAGTCCGGCGGCACACATACCCACCGGAACTCTCATTTTATAGCTCCAATAACTATTCGTTTTCTTCTTTTTCGGGTTCATATACAGCTTCCATCTGTTCGTAGAGATGCCACTGATCATGAACCTCTTTCTGTGCTCTTTCCATAAGGGCTTTGGCAATTTTCGGTTTCGACTTGGCAAGCATCAGGTAGCGCATTTCATTGTATGCATAATCCTTAAGCGCCATTTTAGGTGCCTTGGAATCGAGCTGGAATGGGTTTTTCCCTTCATCCGATTTCGATGGGTCGAAACGGAAAAGCGGCCAGTAACCGGAATCAACCGCAAGTTTTTGCTGGGTCAGTCCGTTCTTCATATTGTATCCGTGTGCTATACAGTGGCTGTAGGCGATAATTAACGATGGGCCGGGATAACGTTCGGCTTCAACAATGGCCTTCATCGTTTGCATATCGTTGGCTCCCATCGCAATTCTGGCTACGTAGGCTTTTCCGCCGTTTACAGACATCAAACCAAGATCTTTTTTACCGACCTGCTTTCCTGCCGCAGCAAATTTTGCAACAGCACCCAGGGGAGTTGCTTTCGAGCACTGTCCACCTGTATTGGAGTAGACTTCCGTATCCATTACCAGGATGTTAACGTCTCTGCCACTAGCAAGCACATGATCGAGCCCGCCGTAACCAATGTCGTAGGCCCATCCGTCCCCACCAAAAATCCAGACGCTCTTGCGAACCAGGTAATCTGCAATACTGTGCAGCATTCTGGCATTTCCGTCAGTTGATCCATCAAGAGCTTTTTTCAGCCGTGCAACTCGTTCCCGCTGTTCAAAAATACCGGGCTCCGATTGCTGATCTGCATTTAGAATCGATTCAGCTAATCCTTCTTCCAGATTACCGTTCATAGACTTAAGCAATTCCATTGCCTGTTCCCTCTGCTTATCGATAGTCAGTCTGAAACCAAGCCCGAACTCTGCGTTATCTTCAAACAGGGAGTTCGACCATGCGGGCCCCAGTCCGTGTTCGTTTGTTGTGTAAGGAGTTGATGGCAGGTTTCCGCCGTAAATAGATGAACAACCTGTTGCGTTCGCAATCACCATTCTATCGCCGTAAAGCTGCGTTACAAGTTTGATATAGGGTGTTTCACCACAACCGGCACAAGCACCGGAAAACTCAAAGAGTGGCTGCAGGAACTGAGCTCCTTTCACCGTCTCTGTTTTGAGATCTTCGCGTGTGTATTCAGGTAGCCCAAGGAAGAAATTCCAGTTTTCGATTTCCTGGTCGAGCAGAGGATCGATAGGCGCCATATTCAGCGCTTTTCGTCCTACCTGCTTACGGTCTTTAGCGGGGCAAACTTCAACACAGAGTTCGCAGCCTGTACAGTCTTCCGGTGATACCTGGATACTGATTTTTGTATTATCAGGCCACTCTCTTCCTCTTGCATCCATATATTTGAACGTTTCAGGGGCGGCTTCCAAAAGCTCACCATCAAATGCTTTGAGCCGTATTACAGCATGCGGACACACCATCGCGCACTTGCCACACTGGATACAGACATCGGGCTCGAGAACAGGTATCTCCTGAGCAATATTTCGTTTCTCCCACTGTGTAGTGGCGGTTGGGAAGGTACCATCGGGTTCAAATGCACTCGATGGCAGATTATCCCCGTTACCGGCAATAATTTCTGCTATCACGTTTTGCACATAATCCGGGGCTTCTTCAGGCACTGTTCGCCGCATTTCCACCTCAGAAGTCACGCTTGCCGGAACCTCTACCTCAAACAGGTTTTCGATGGAATTATCCACAGCGGCATAGTTACTCTGGAGAATCTTCTCTCCTTTATTTCCATATGCTTTCTTAATGGCGGCTTTAATCAGCAGTATCGCTTCTTCTTTCGGCAATATATTGGAAATGGCAAAGAAGCAGGTCTGCATTACCGTATTGATACGGTTACCCATGCCGTTCTCTTTGGCAACTTTATAGGCATCGATACTATAAAACTTCAGCTTTTTATCGATAATCTGCTGCTGGACCTTTTTCGGCACATAATCCCAGACTTTGTCGGCAGAGTATGGAGCATTCAGTAAAAACGTAGCTCCCTCTTTTGCGTTCTTAAGCATATCCAGCCGGTTCAGAAATTGAAACTGGTGGCAGGCAATGAACTCGGCTTTATCTATTAAATAGGCTGATCGTATGGGGTTCGGACCAAATCGCAGGTGAGATACTGTTGTTGCACCCGACTTCTTAGAGTCGTATACAAAATAACCCTGTGCGTAGTTATCCGTATTATCCCCAATAATTTTGATCGAGTTTTTGTTGGCACTAACGGTACCATCGGCTCCAAGTCCGTAAAACAACCCTTCAAATACATCATCAGACGAATCCCAGGCTTCTTCAGTCATTTCAAGACTTGTGTGCGTGATATCGTCATTAATTCCGATTGTGAAATGATTCTTCGGCTTTTCGGCTTTCAGCTCATCAAATATTCTTTTCACCATCGGTGGTGTAAACTCTTTTGATGAGAGGCCATAACGGCCGTTAATCACTTTGATTTCGCTGTCAAATGCTTTCCAGTTCTCTTCCCTGTTTTCATGAACAGCAGCTAATACATCATTATAAAGCGGTTCGCCGGCACTGCCGGGTTCTTTTGTACGATCGAGTACCGCGATGCTGTTTACTGATTTCGGCAACGATGTTAACAAATGCTCCATACTAAACGGGCGGAAGAGCCGAACTTTTACGAGTCCTACCTTTTCACCGTTGGCATTCAGTTTTTCCACGGTTTCGTGTGCCGTTTCGGCGCCAGACCCCATCAAAATGATCACTCTTTCCGCATCTTCAGGTCCATAGTACTGGAACAGGTCATACTGTCTTCCGGTCAATTCACCGAATTTATCCATCGTTTTCTGCACAATGGCAGGGCACGCGTTATAGTATTTATTCGCTGCCTCCCTTGCCTGGAAAAAGACATCCGGGTTTTGCGCAGTTCCCCTGATTACGGGCTTATCGGGGGTTAATGCTCTTTTTCTGTGTTCGATAACCCAGTCATCATCAATCAATTCTCGAATCACTTCATCAGAAATCTCTTCAATTTTCTGTACTTCGTGGGAGGTACGAAATCCATCAAAAAAGTGTAGAAACGGGAGTCTCGACTCCAGTGTTGCAGAGTGGGATATTAGTGCCATATCCATCGCTTCCTGAACGCTGTTTGAGCTCAGCATCCCCATACCTGTCATACGTACGGCCATAGCATCACTATGATCGCCAAAAATAGAGAGCGCGTGTGTTGCTACAGAACGTGCAGCCACATGTACAACAGCCGGTGTAAGTTCACCTGCAATTTTGAATAAGTTCGGCATCATGAGCAATAGCCCCTGTGAAGCGGTAAATGTAGATGCCATGGCACCGGTTTGAAGTGCTCCGTGAAAAGAACCGGCGGCTCCCCCCTCACTTTGCAGTTCCACAACTTCGGGAACGGTGCCCCAAATATTCTTTTTGCCCGCCATTGACCATTCGTCCGACCATTCACCCATCGGTGAAGCGGGCGTAATGGGATAGATGGCAATTACTTCACTTACTTTATGCGCAACATAGGCTGCGGCTTGGTTGGCATCAATCGTTACCTTTTTTTTCGACATACCTCGTATCCTCCGGATATTATTAAAATCGTATCTGTCACGAGTCCACTTTTCGAAACAGGGTTTCTTTTTCCCCGTTTGTTATTTCGGTGGCCAGTGCTTCCAGTGTTTTTGTTTGAAACAGTTCTTTAACCTGTTCCCGTAAAGTTTTAAAATCGTCGTGAATGGGGCACGGGTCGGCCTCTGTACACTGCCTTAAACCGATTCCACACTCATCAAAAATCTCGACTCCGTCTATCGCTTCCACAATGTCAATCAAAGTGATTGTTGCGGGATCACGGCTTAGACGAAACCCCCCGTGAGGGCCTTTCATCGAGCATAAAAGTTTTTCTCTTACCAGCTGCTGCAAAATTTTGCTTAAAAAATGTTTTGGAATATCACGTTCTTCGGCAATTTCCTTGAGCTCTATGTTGCACCCCTCTTTGCAGTGTGAAGCGATGTAGAACATAGCCTGTAAACCGTAATGGCACGATGCTGAAAACATAGTTTAATCCCAGTTATTTACCGGTTGTGAGTATTCCTGAAATATCATTGCAGATAATTAGATAAAATACTCTAATTTTAATGTAGTAAATTATTTTGTGATCTGGCAATACCCCTCATTATTTATCAGGAGTCTAAATAACAGTTCGCCGGATCTCCTAAAATGACTATAATTTCTTGTTGAGGCTTATAATCCCCTCTCCGTGCTCAGCTTCGTATATTACTTCTTTCAGCGTTTTCTTTTTAAAGAGCTCGTATACTTTGTCTCTTACCTTTTTATAATCGTGATGAATCGGGCAGGGATGATCGTCACTGCATTTTTTAAACCCGATACCGCACTGGGTGAAAACATCAAGGCCATCAATGGCTTTAATAATTTGAAGCAAGGTAATTTTTTCAGGTTTCTTGCTGAGTTTAAATCCACCATTGGGCCCTTTCATCGATTCAAGCAGGCCGGCTTTTACCAGCTGCTGTAATATTTTACTTAAAAAATGACGCGGTATTTCCTGGTTCTCAGCAATTTCAATCAGACCAACGTTTTCATCTTTCGATGAATTCATGGCGATATATAACATACCCTGTAATCCGTATTGGCAAGAAGTTGAAAACATAGTTGTTTATTATGTTATTCAGGTTTGGCTATACCTGATATTTAGAGTCAATTATTTTAAATATTTAAGATAAAAAACTATGAAATTAATCTGATCGTTCATAGTATTTTTTATCTAAACGTAAATAGTACAAGTATTTCTGAGAGCATACACCCGCTGAAATATCAAAATGCGGACGGAAATTCCTTCACCAGGATATCTCGTACTTTTTCTGCCAGTTCTGAACAGTGATGAACTTTATCAACACTGGTACAGAAAACAATCTGTTCACTTTCATCCTCAAGTATTTCATTACATTTACAGTTCAGCGATGAAAAATCCACATCTTTTAAATCATCACTGTACTGTCTGCTGAAACCAATCCAGTCCTCAATGGTTGACATCCCATCGATCCCCGCATTATTCTTCTCTGCATAGAGTAATGAAAGTGCCTGGAGATAGTTGGTCAATGCTTTTCTTGAGAACAGGCATGCAGAGTAGCTTACCACATCTTCTGCCGGGCGATAGAGCTCACCCTGAGCGCGTTTCAATTCATCTTCTGCTTTTTGGTAAAGTTCTGATGGTTTTTTTTTCATAGCAGTAAAGTTTAGAGTGAATCCGTCATGTTAAATCCCGAACATTTGGATAGAGTATTTTGCAAACTCAAGAACCGGCTCAAAATAGATGCCAAGAATAAGTGTGGGAATCAGAAGAAGCATCAGTACAATGGTGGATCTGTAACCGAAATCAATTTTATCGGTATCCCTTTCCGGCTTATAGAAAAACATATTTCTAACAACCCGCATATAGTAGAAAAGAGAAATAATCGTGGTAATACCGGCAACGGCAACCAGCCATATCCAACCGCCGCTAATGGCAGCACCGAAAATATAAAGTTTGGCAATAAATCCTCCCGTTGGAGGTAAACCGGTCAATGAAACCAGGAAAATCGTCAGACCCACACTTTGAAGCGGAGCGCGAAATCCCAGTCCTTTATACTTCTCTATAGATTCTGTTTGAAAACCATTTGAATAAAGCATGGCAACATAGAAAGCTCCCAGGTTCATAAAGAGATAGATAAACAGGTAAATCAATATGGATGAAATGCCCTGTTCGGCCAAAACTACCAGACCCATCAGCAGGTACCCGGCATGCGCGATACTGGAATAGGCAAGCATTCGCTTAATATTGTCCTGACGGAGAGCCGTTAAATTACCAACAACCATGGCAAGGGCCGCCATCCCACCAATTAGAATATCCCAGTGAATACCTTCTACAGCTGACCAAATTCCGGTTTCTGATATCCCGGATGAATCCACAAATACAACGGTGAAAAAGCGAACAAGCAATCCAAAAGCGGCAATTTTTGATCCTACCGCCAGGATAGCCGTTATGGTAATGGGCGCGCCCTCATAAATATCGGGTGCCCAGAAATGAAACGGCACTACTGCAATCTTGAATCCCATCCCAACAAGGATCATCACAACAGACACATTGAGGATCAGATCCTGCCCTATACCTTCAGTGAGAGCCTCATTAATTGCGTAAATATCCGTTGAGGCTGTAACTCCCACAAGCAGGGAGAGTCCGTAAAGCATAATGCCTGAGGAGACAGCCCCATAGATGATATATTTCATCGATGCTTCAGCCGACCTTCTGTCCCTTTTTGTAAATCCTGCAAGCACGTACGAGCTGATGCTTGTTACCTCAAAGGCAAGATAAAGCAGAAGTAGATTTGTAGAACTAACCATAAAAAACATACCGATCATCATGCCGGTAATGAGCATGTAATATTCGCCCATCCTCTCTTTGTATTCGTCAAACTCCCGGTTTTGCATGGAAAAGAGAACAACAAACAGACCTGCCAAAATCAGCAGTATTTTAAAAAACCGTGAAAACGGATCAGCCGCAATCATATCATAGAATACAGATTCGGTAACTCCCGTTTGCAGAATCGTAAAAAGTCCCGCAACCAGTAAACCAGCGAACAGTATCCATCCGCCAATCTGGCTTTTTGGCCTGGCAGCCATATCTGCAACAATCAGTACACAGAGAGTGATCACAAGAATGATCTCAGGTATGAAAAAAGTGATGCTGTGTAGTGTGTGTTCAATCATAAAGCACTCCATTTAAAAACATAAATGCCTTTTTTATATCCCGAAGTCACGTTACTGTCCTCCGTTTACTACAAATTCCAC
>DATGBT010000075.1:0-19767 GCA_035312505.1 Balneolaceae bacterium
ATCGATTCACAGCTGTAATCATTCAGGCTGCAGCGGTAGAGCTCACCCCGAATGGAAAACAGAATTGAATTACCATCATCAGAAAAATCAAAGGTATTAAACGGCAGATCGTCAGGAGACACATCATTTTCTGTAAGGTTACTGACTGATTCAGCCAGCTGGTCATGATCAAAAGCGAGGCTTTTTTCCTGTGACTGCGGATCGGCCAGTACAAATTCTGATCCTCCGGAAACGGATCTCTGGTAGACCACTCGTCCGTCATCCAGCCAGTTGACTGAGGAGATCGTATTTGAAACAAGAGGACGTGTGCTTGAGGCCAAAAAAGATTCAGCACGTTTATAATCTGCTTCGGTCACAGGTTCTTCGGCCGAACCGGAACCGGAGCTGCAGGCAGTGAAAAGTGTTGCAAATACAATGAGGGGTACAAGAGCGGTGAAGGAAGACATATTATTATAAATTCGGATCATTTAGTAAGGCGTTAATTAGAGGGACAGGGCTAAAATAGTCGGAATCTGCAGTAGTTCAAATGCAGAATAGAGTTTAGGTGACTGTTTTTCAGCAGATTTAGCAGATTTTTGTAAAAACATCATAACTTAATCTGTGTATTGCCGGAAAATTCAAAAGAATGGAAGCACCTTTAGCAGTGGTTACTTCTCGTTCGTCGTAATCACAAAAATGATGAGAGGCTCATCGCCGGTATTGCGAACAGAATGAAAAGCGTCTCCACGAACTGTCGTTAAATTACCTTTTTGGATGGGATATATTCTCTCTTTATGATCCCAGCTTTCTTTTTCCAGATACTCTCCCCTGCCGTGAAGCACCATATAGATTTCCTGTTCCCGGCGCGTGCCGTGTGTGTGAAACCCTGCGCTGTCAGCGCTAGTGGGAAGGACCATAAATGCGCCGATTCGGTTGTTAACCAGCTCTCCCTTCTCAAACATTTGCAGGAGGTACACGATACCTGTACCTCCATACATCTTTTCACGCTTATCGAATCGGGCAACTTCTGTACGATCCGAGCCCAGTTGAAACACTTTTGGATCGATATGAGGGCTTATTAGCTCCAGAAGAGTTGATTTTTCGCTTTCTGTAGGCTCGGTTCGGCTCATGATTCTTGTGGTACTGGGTTAATTCGCGTTAGTAAATCTTCAAGAATAAGGTAGAGACATGGTACAATGATCAAAATAATAGATGTGGCGAAAACAATTCCAAACCCAAGTGAGATAGCCATGGGTATCAGCTGTGTTGCCTGTACCGAGGTTTCAAGAATGATGGGTGTTAATCCGCCAAACGTTGTGAGCGTGGTAAGTAAAATAGGTCTGAATCTGCGAATACCCGCTTCGTGAATCGCCTTAAAAGCAGATTTAACGGTGCGTCTTTTGTTGGCGTAATCGATCATAATAAGTGAGTCGTTCAGCACTACACCGGAGAGAGCGATAACCCCCATAAGGCTGACAAGAGAGAGATCGTATCCAAGCAGGATATGGCCAATCACGGCACCCACAATTCCAAAAGGGATGGCTCCCATTACGATTACCGGTTGCAGATAACTTTTGAAAGCCACGGCAAGAAGCGCGTAAATGATCAACATGGCGAGAGCAAATCCACCCCAGAGAACCTGTGTTGATTCCCGCATTTCGGCCTGGCTGCCTTCAAAGCTCCAGGTTATTCCAGGGAAATCGGCACGTAGTCCAGGCAGTTCCTCATTTTCAATAGACTGGATGACGGTTGAAATGGCACTTTTGGGTTCAACATCCATGCCTACGCTTACAACCCGGCGGCCATCGCGCCTATTGATACTGGTAAATGCTTCGCCCTCCACAATCTCTACGACGTCCATTAACGGAACTTCCATGCCCATGGGTGTCTGTATTACCAAATCTTCGAGGCTTTGAATATTCCGCCGTTCTTCGAGCGGAAGTTTTACGCGCACTTCTATTTCACTTGTTCCCCTAAGCTGCCTCATTGCCAGGGCCCCAAAAAAGGCATCCCGAACCTGCTGGCCCACATATTCGGATGTTAATCCAAGTTGACGCCCTTCGGGCAGCAGTTTAAAATCGAACTGTGACTTTCCACTTTCGTAATTATCGTTCACATCGCGGGTTGCCTCAAACTGGCTTACCCGATCCACAAATGCGAGACTGGCAGCTTCAAGTACCTCCACATTTGAGTGGCTCAGATCCACGCTGATATCCTGCTGCCAGCCGCCGGGTCCCCGCTCCGCCTCAAATGTAATCTGGTCAACACCGGGTATATCTCCAATCTGATCGCGCCATAATTCAATGACGTCTTGTGCCGACATATCCCTTTCTGCCGGGGGTTTCATCACAATTTCTACATCAATAAAACTTTGTCCCCGAACATTGGTTTTGATTCCCTCTGCCACTTCATAAAGGCTATACTCCTCAAACATTTGGTGGGTGGAATTGGTAATGTCGCGGGCCACTGCTGCAGCCTGGAGAGTGGTTGTTCCTACGGGCAACGAAACACCGGCTTCAATTTCATCGGCGGCTACCTCGGGCATCATAATCATTCCCATGTGATCGCTGTATCCGTATCCGCCCACAACTATCAGCAGAGCAACGGCCGTGCTGAGTGTTATATATCTGTACCGAAGACATAAATCCAGAAACCGCTTGTAATATCGGTGAACAAACAGGTTAAAGCGACGTGCAAATCCCCGTTGTACATATTGCACCCTCTCCATGATTCTGCCGGGTTTTTTTGTTGATGTGTGAGCAAGGTGTGCCGGCAGGATAAAAAGCGCCTCAAAAAGAGAAACAGCCAGTACAATAATAACAACGGCGGGCAGGGGCCACCAATATTTTCCCGTAACACCCGGGATAAAAAGCAGTGGCACAAACGCGATAATATTTGTGAGAATACTAAACACAACGGGTCGCCCGATATCGCGTGTAGCTTCAATGGATGCATCGAGAAGGTTCATCCCTTTCTGGCGGTATTCGTAGACATTTTCACCTACCACAATAGCATCATCTACAACGATTCCCAGCACGACAAGGAAACCAAACATCGAAATCATATTGATGCTGAGTCCTGCCATTGGCAAAAAGACCATGGCTCCTACAAACGAAATGGTCATACCCATCATCACCCAAAAAGCCAGTCTGTATTCAAGGAATAGCGCCAGGATAAAGAGTACAATCATGATTGCAAGAATCCCGTTTTCGCTGAGCAGGGAGAGGCGCTCCCGGTAATCATCAGCGGCATTGCTGTCGATTCGGTATTGAATACCGGGCGGGAATGAGAGTTCCGCTTCATCGAGCACAGTCTGTACGGCTTCTGCAATTTCGAGAGGGGACTGCTGACCAATCCGGAAGATGCTAAGGTCAACGGTTGGTTGTCGGTTGAACTCCCCGTGGAAACCTGTCTCTTCAAATCCATCAGTGACCGCTGCGATATCACCCAACGTAATGGAACCGCCGTTAACAGAGGAGATAAGCTCGATATTTCTGAACTCATCAGCCCACTGTTTTCGCTCCTGCATGCGCAGTAAAATTTCTCCAGAACTGGTTTCAACTGATCCCGCGGGCACATCCCGGCTCGACTCTTCGACAATAGAGGCAATCTCGCCCAGTGTTAAACCATACTCCCGGAGCCGTTCGCTTGGTATTTCAATATGGGTTACGTAATCGGGTACATTACCGATCTCCACCTGGGTGATTCTGGGATCGCTGAGCATTCGGTTTCGCAGATCCTCTGCAATGGAACGCAGGGTCCAGATATCTGCGTCACCGTAAATTCCGATCACCATTACTTCGGTTTGATTCGATTGCAGCTCCACCCGGGGCTCTTCAATATCATCGGGGAATGTTCGTATCCGGTTTACCGCCTGGTCGATATCCTGGTAGGTTTTCATACGGTCGGTGCCTGCAACCAGCTCTATCGACACGGTTCCGGACCCTTCATTCGCAGTTGAGGTGATCTCTTTAATACCCTGAACGCCCCGAATGGCTTCTTCTACCGGCTGCAAAATGCCCTGTTCAACCTCTGCTGGTGCTGCGCCGGGATAGACAACACTAACATCCACAATGTCGAGTTGAAACTGGGGGAATACCTCCTTCTGAATGTTGAACATCGTCCAGATTCCACCACCCAGCAGAATGATCATGATGAGGTTGGCAGCAATTGGGTTTTGCGCCATAAACGCAATAGCGCCAGTATAGGTTTTTCCGGAAGAGGATTGGGGTGATTTTGAGGTCATAATTGAATCAATTTCTTGGAGAGGAGATCAGGTGAAATTTCAGGACTTATTCCTCATTCGTTTCCATGGCTGCAGCCTGAGTATCTTGTTCTTCCAACCGAACAGGAGTTCCCTCAACCACAGTAGCAAGATTAGTAGTTATAATTTGGTCGCCTTCATCAAGCCCTTCTGTGATATAGGCGTATCCGGCATCTTCAAAGAGGATAGAAACATCGTTTATTTTCAGTTCACTATTACTATCCATCACCCAAACTGTATCGTTGTTTCGAACATAGTCCCGGCTCAGTCTCACCACCTCTTCAAGTTCAGAAGCTTGCATTTCGGCCTCTACATAAGAGCCAATCATCAACTGCGGTTTGCCACGGTTCTCTTCACGGTACGATAGCGGATCGGAAACGGTAACCAGCACTCTGGCAAGCCTTGTCTGTTCTTCAAGAGAGCCAATCAACCTGTAAAGACGTCCGGTCCGATACTCTCCGGGCATCCACGCCGTACGGTTTCTAATCGTAACTTCAGAACCTGTCGTTCCATTAATGGGAATCGAGAGCCACTTCAGTTTTGATAGTGGCACGGTTGCCTGTACCCAGTATGTATCGAGTCCTACCAGCCTGCCAAGTTCATCGCCAACGGCTACCTGCGAACCAAGATTTGCTGTTCTGCTAATAATATAAGCATCGAACGGGGCCCTGATGGTTGTTCTTTCCAGATTGAGCTGTGCCTGTTCTACTGCAGCCCTTGCAGATTCTACCCTCGACCGTGCCGCATTTAGCTGCGGCTGGCGAAGTACCAGTGAGCGGTTTTCTTCTGAAAGCGTATCGTTCAGCATTTCATAATCCTGACGGGCGATACTCTGCCTGCCCAGTTCAATCTGATAATCTGCTTCTGCCTGCTGAAGCTCACTTTGTCGCTGGTGTAAAATGTTTCTGTAATCAGAAGGATCGATTTTCAGTAATTCATCTCCTTTATTTACAAAGCCACCCGGGGTAAAATCGGGCGAACGCTGGATAATTTCACCGCTTACCCGGGGACTCAAAATAATATCTTCTGCTGCTTCAACGGTGCCAAGAGCAGTAACAGTAGGCGTGAAATTTCCTTTTTCAGCATCTATCACCTCAACCAGCATTGCAGTCTCTTTTGTGGCTCCTTCACGAGTTGCAGTTGGTTCGGTTGAAAATATAATCGTAGTGATTCCCGCACCGACCAAGAGGATAATAAATGAAAGTAGTAACGTTTTTTTTCTGTCCATAGTGGTGGATTTATCGAATAAATGTGTTGGTTTACAGACCGGACTGAATTTCCCGTTCTGTGTTGATGGATCCCGACAGAGCACGATAAAGTGTAATTCTGAAACGGAGAAGATCCAGTTTTGCCGAAAGCTGATCGCGCTGCAGCCGCTGAACTTCATTTAACGCAGTGAGCACATCGAGATAGTTAATGGCCCCGTTTAAATATTGCACCCTTAACTGATCGTAGGCCCGTTGAGCCAGTTCAACCTGTTTATTAATGCTTTCGATTCGCTCGCGCTGTTTCTGTTCTCTGATCAGCGCGTCTTCAACCTCGCGAAAAGCGTTTAGTACAGATTGCCCATAGTCGTAAAGTAATTCTATCTGAACGGCCTGGGTTCGTTCAACTTCTGCCTGCAGCTCTCTTCCCAAAAAGATCGGAGCGATAAGATTTCCGGCAAATGATAGTGCGAAATCCTCAAAAAGAGAGGTTGCACTATTTTGGAATGTAGACGCGTTTACCCGTAGTGATAATCTTGGGTATTGGCTGCTGATGGCGGATGCCACATCCCGGTCTGCAGCAAGAAGGCGATTGTAGGCGACCCGAACATCAGGACGCCTCTCCACCAACTCGAGCGGAACACCGGTTTCCGGTAAAGGGGGGAGATTTTCAATAAGTTCCGGATTTAGTGAAATGTTATTTGATGGCACCCGCCCCGTAAGAACTGCAAACTGGTTTTGAAGTATAGCGATGCGTTGCTCGGCGCTTAATCTTTGCTCTATCGTAGCTTCAAGTAGCTGCTGCTGCCGCAGAATATCCACGGCACGAATCTGCCCGCTGCCGAACCGATTGCGCAACAGTGATAGAACACGTTCGTTCGTCTCGATCTGGTCATTTACAAGGCTTACTTGAGCATTCGCTTCGGCAAGTTCAAACCAGTTTGTGGTTACCTCAGCTGAGAGAGTGATGGCCGCCGCCTGGTAATCATACAGTGAAGCTTCTGCACGTAGCTGCTCTGCCTCAACAGCAGAACGAATACGTCCCCACAAATCTACCTCATAAACCGTTGACAGCCCAAGGCTCAGCTCTTCAGTGATTCTCCCGGAATCAGCAAAACGCTGTCTGTCTGCCGAAACATCTGCTTCCAGCGTTGGAAAGAGTGGAGACTGTTCACGTTTAACTGCCGCCCTGGACGCTAAAAGTCTTTGCCAGGCCGATTGAAGTGTAAAGTTTGAGGTCATAGCTGAATCAACCCAGGCTGTGAGACTGTCGTCATCAAAGGCCGTCCACCAGCGGTCGGGTGCAAGGGTATCTCCATCAACCGAAAAAGAGCCGGGTGGATCGACCGGAATGTCTGTAATGGTTTTCTTTGATGCGCAAGAAGAGAGAATGAGAACTGCACCAAGAAAAGCAAAATATGTTAAAAAGTTGTCGGGTAAACCGGTGCGCATCTTTATAAATTAATGTTTAGGTAAATTCTGGAATCAACAGTATAGGAGTTGATTCTGTATAAACTTTGAAGCCATTTTGGTTTAAAGAGTAAAAAGGCAGGTTCATCTCAATTTGTAACAGCTCAAAAGGTTGCAGCGTTTATTTTATTTGCTGAATGTTCTGAATTATCTTGCCACTTTTACAATTAAGTGCTTTACAGATCAGAAAAGATAACCTGACCTGTAACAGCAAATTTGGGTAAAAACAGATCATGAAATCACCCGCAATTATCATAATGGGAGCCGGCCTCGCGGGGCTCACAATAGCGTATCTGCTTCAAAAATCAGGATTTTCGAGCACAATACTCGAAGCCCGAAACAGGACTGGCGGACGCATCCACACTCAAAGAAAAAGTGGAGAAGCTTCGGTAGAGCTTGGCGCCACCTGGTTTGGACATCAGCACGAAGAGCTTATCAAACTGATGCATGAGCTGGGAGTGGACTATGCTGAGCAATACATAGGTGAGCAGGTTTTTTATGAGATGAATTCGATGTCGCCACCACAACTGCTGACTCTGCCTTCCGGCAGTGATGAGACCTTTCGGCTCAGAAATGGCACGGATTCGTTAATCAATGCCCTGTCTGATAGGATTGATGAATCCTCCCCGGTTAAAACAGGAACAATCGTCAAAGAAATTTTCGACTCATCAAGCAGAATAACCCTTTTTACATCCATCGGGCAGATTGAAGCCGATATTGTGATATCAACCCTGCCGCCGAAACTATTTCTGGATACGATTTCTGTGAAACCTGCTTTACCGGAATATTTCAGACAGATTGCTTCATCTACTCAAACCTGGATGGCCGATTCGATAAAAGTGGGGTTCACCTACAGCGAGCCGTTCTGGAGAGGAAAAGGTTACAGCGGAACCATCATGAGTAATGTTGGGCCGATTATCGAAATGTATGATCATTCCGCAGTGAATGATGATTTTTATGCTTTGAAAGGATTTATGGCCGGCAGCTATTACTCAGTTTCAGCGGATCAGAGACGGGAAGCCGCAATGCAACAACTCAGAAGCTTTTTCGGAGATGCAGCCACCCGACCGCTCTCTTACGTCGAAAAAGTGTGGAGGGATGAACCGTTCACATTTTCCAAATACAGCGAGAACGTTATTCCTCATCAAAACAACGGGCACGATGTGTATCAAAAACCGTACCTGGATGGAAGGCTCTGGTTTGCCGGTGCTGAAACATCAGCGATTTCTCCGGGATATATGGATGGCGCGGTGAACAGTGCAAAGCAAGTTGTGAAAAAAATAGTTGCACAGATTCAGTGATGCAGCATGTTATGGCCGGTTATTCTCTACACATGTTCCTGAAATCCTGATTCGGAACTGAGGACACAATAGACACTTTATTCTTTGTCAGGTCAATATCAAAAGCTCCCTCAGCTTCGAGCTGTTCGGTAAATGAGGTTTCAACCGTTTCCTTCGAACCGTTCCAGGTGCGACGTTCAGTGAGGCTGAGAATGAGTGAAAAAGTTCCTCTCAGGCTCGATTCATCTGACGTTGTAATCTCAATACTTCCAGACTTCGCAAAAGCACCAAAATCATCAACTAAGATATGGTTTATATCTCCCAATCCATTTTCACGATAAAGAGAGTTAAAAAAAATGTAAAATTGATCGCTCCCTCCGCGTCGTACATCTGCAATATCTGCCAGGGTATAGAGTCCCTCGTCGGGCCACTCATTCTTTCTGACGAAAATAATATTATAGCGCTGCCATCTCACAATATTTTCAACCGTATCTCTGACGGATGCGTGCAGGCCCGCCTGGACTTCACCAACTTCCCCGGATCACCTAGTTCGGCCCATTGCGAGATTAAACTGTAGTCCTCGCAATCGATGTCCGCAACAGTCATTCCGCGAAGAGTATAGTCAAACGGACCGTTCTCTATAACATCTGAAGGGTTTGTATCGCTATTAAAGAGGCTGCATGAGCCCACAGTTAGAGAAACAAAGAGTAAAAGCAGAATCACTCTTCTGTAGGGAGTTTGATTCATAATAAAAGCCTTTGTTTTTACATGGTAAATCTAAGTGAAAAAAGTAACAAACAGAATTGTAAGGCAGGAAAAATCATCAGAACAGAGTGCACTTATACAGTATTACAAGAAACAGAGGGTATATTTTCAGTTTAAAACTGGTATTCAATTCATCAAGATTGTAATATACCAGAAGGTTCATTTATGAATAAACGTAAGGTGTTTTCAATGCCCCAAAATAAATCTACTTTTCTCAGGGCCGGCGTGGTATTGGTAGCCATTATAGCAATACTGGTTCTTATCTCATTGCCAAAAAATACCTCTGATCGTAATGAAGCAGATAATGTGGCATCTCCTGAACTAACCTTAGCTGCCGAAGGTCTGAATGATGTACTGCCGCAGAGAATTGCCCAAAATACGATCTTTGACAGTGTGGGCGTGGCCCGCAATCATATGAGTTACTACTATACACTTGGAGATCTTTCAGAAGATGATGTTCTTCAGAAGGAACTGAAGGACTCCCTGGTGAGTGAGGCAGAAAGACGGGTTCCATGCACTACCTGGCGGCCTGTTTATATGCAGGGTGTTGACGTGTCGTTTATCTATTTTTCAAATGATGGGAAAGAGATATTACACTTCTCAAGAACTCAGAGCACTTGCTGTGAACCAATAGAGTCTTAATTCAGGAATAGGTTTTCGTATCTGATTTGCTGCTCTTCCATCTATATGTTTGAATTGGGATTGTAATACACACTCTGCCCTACAACCTGTATATTTAGCCTCAATAATTTTATCACTACAGGTCAGATTTAGCAGATGTTCAACAAAACTGAGGAAGAAGAGAGGCTGTGGCTTAAACAGGTCATAGAAAAGCTGGAAGATGCCTATAGTGCCGTTAGTGAAAATGTTAATAAGACGGCGAAGGAACTTCAGGAGCAGAAAAACTATCTCTATGAGAATAAAACAGGAATGGATGCGGCTGAGAAAGCGGCTGTAAAGCAGACAGTAAACATGCAGGCTATTTCCGGGGAGGCGGCTGTTGCCTATAAAAAGCGGATCTTAAAATTGATTGAAACTCCCTACTTTGGGCGAATTGATTTTATGGAAAAAGGGAGGGAAAAGGAGGAACCGATCTATATTGGAATACACTCCTATTTTGATGAGGAGGAGAATGAAAACCTGATTCACGACTGGCGGGCACCTGTATCGAGTATGTTTTACGATTTTGAACCGGGACAGGCATCCTTTGAGGCACCATCAGGTAGAAAGGAGGGAGAGATTGAGCGGAAGAGGCAGTATCGCATTAAAGAGGGTTATATGGAGATGATGCTGGAGTCGGATCTCTACATTCGGGATGATGTTCTGCAGAAAGAGCTGAGCCGATCGGCTGATGATAAGATGAAGAATATCGTGGCGACGATTCAGCGCGATCAGAACGCAATTATTCGGGACGAAACTTCTTCTGTGCTTATCATACAGGGCGTGGCCGGTTCAGGAAAAACGTCTATCGCTCTGCATAGAATTGCATTTCTGCTCTATCGTTTCAAGGAGGAAATCAGCTCCAAAGATATCATGATCATTTCTCCGAACAAGGTTTTTTCGGACTATATCTCTAACGTACTTCCCGAGCTGGGCGAAGATTCCATCCCGGAGATGGGCATGGAAGAGCTGGCCAACCGGGTACTAAACGGGAAATATAATTTTCAGGGCTTTTTTGAGCAGGTGAATGAACTGCTGGAAAATCACGATGAGGATTACATTCGAAGGATTGAGTTCAAATCTACTCCGGATTTTCTGCAGAAACTGACATCCTACACTAACTGGCTTAAAAGAGAGCAATTCAATGCTCACGATCTGAAAATTCGATTCAAGAAAATTCACGCGAATTATTTAAAATCGCGCTACAACGCCAATAATCATCTACCGCTGATGAAACGCCATCGCGCGATTGCAACGGATGTGCTGAAAATGGTAAAAAGAAAATACAAATACGACCTGAAGCCGGAGGAGAAAAAAGAGGTTCGCAAGAAAATCAAAAATATGATGGGCAGTGATAATCTTCGTGTGCTTTATGAGCAGTTCTACGATAGAATTGACCGACCCGATATGTTTGAGTATGCAAAGGGTTCTGCCTACGAATACGCCGATCTTTTTCCGCTGATGTATCTGAAAATGCAGCTGAAGGGTGCGGATAGTTTTGGCGAGGTGAAGCATCTGATTGTGGATGAAATGCAGGATTACACGCCGGTTCAGTATGCGGTGCTTTCGCGTCTGTTTCCATGCAATAAAACCATTTTAGGTGATGCCAATCAAAATGTGAATCCCTATAGTTCTACAACCGCAGATGATATTGAAGATGTGTTTCAGGATGCACAGTCTGTTACATTGCTAAAAAGCTATCGTTCAACACTTGAGATTACAAACTTTACTCTGCGAGTGTCCCCTCGGGCCGATGTTGATCCGGTTGAGCGCCACGGGGAGGAGCCGCAAATTCTGCAGTTTGAAAAACCAATAGAGGAAAAGAAAGTGATTCTGGAAAAGATCAGGGAGTTTAAAAAGTCAGATGATCACACGCTCGGAGTTCTTTGCAAGACACAAAAGCAGGCGGAGAAACTGTACAAATACCTTTCCAAAGAAGAAAAGGATCTGCACCTGCTTGAGCCCGGCAGCAGTGCATTAAGTGCAGGTGCTTTGATTACCAGCGCTCATCTGGCGAAAGGCCTTGAGTTCGACAGGGTGATTGTGCCACATGTTTCTGATGAAAACTATCAAACCGATGTGGACCGAAGCATGCTTTACATCGCCTGCACGCGGGCTATGCACAAACTCACGTTGACTCATACAGGCTTTTTAAGTGGATTAATCAGTAACTGACTAATCAACTCTCTCTTTGTAGCGTTCAATAAGATCCCCTCTGAGCTGTTTCAGCTCTTTAGACAGCCCGATTTTGTAGATATGGGGATTTTCAAAACGTTTAAATTCATCCGGTAGTTTGTTCACCTGTTCCCGGCTGTAAGCTGCAATATCTTTCAACTCTTTTGGTTGGCTGAGACGCTTTCCGCTATCCACAGCTTTTTCAAGCAGCGGTTCTTTTTTAAATTCTGCAAGCGATTGCGATTTGTTTTCATCGGTGGGATGATACATCGTATCGATATTTTTCTCATCGAACAGCGCCACTACTTCACCGCCGTAGAACGAGCCGTCCTGATTTTTCAACCTGTAGACCTGTTTTTTTCCGGGGAGATTAATCTTCGCAACATTTTCAGAAAGCTTCAGTCGAGGTTCATTGTTTGCATAGGAGAGTTTATAGACACCGTCAAGCGCCAGGTCGGGCCGCCCGGTTACCAGGCTTGTTCCCACTCCAAACAGATCAATGGGAGCACCCTGATCAAGCAAACTTTTAATGACATGTTCATCAAGCTGATTTGAAGCGGCTATTTTCACATAATCCAGTCCCTCTTTATCCAGCATTCTTCGGGACTCCACGGCTAGCCATGCAAGGTCGCCGCTGTCGAGACGGATGCCTTTCAGTTTTTCCCCGCGTTCTTCCATCTCCTTGGCTACTTGAATCGCATTTGGCACACCGCTTTTAATTGTATCATAAGTGTCAACAAGCAGCACACAGTCGTGAGGCCTTACCTTGGCAAAATCACGAAATGAGTCGATCTCTTCATCAGATCTCTGCACAAATGAGTGGGCCATTGTTCCGGATATGGGAACGTTCATATCTCGCCCTGCCCGAACGTTGCTGGTAGCATCAAAACCACCGATATAGGCACCTCTAACAGCAGAGTACCCTCCCGTTCCGGGAGCCCGTCGAAGACCAAAATCGACGAGCTTGCGATCTCCTGCAGATAGTCTCATCCTGCTCGCTTTGGTTGCAATCAGCGACTGATAGTTCAGGGTATTCAAAAGGAGAGTTTCAAGCAGTTGAGCTTCAATGATTGGAGCCTCAACGGAAATTACAGGCCTGTTTGGAAAGACAACGTCGCCTTCGCGAGAGGCGTAAATATTTCCATGAAACTTGAACTTCTCGAGATAGCTGAGAAACTCCGGGTCCATTCCTTCGTCTTCGAGGTACTCAAGATCACGATGGTCAAACTTTAAACCTTCGAGGGTGTTCAGGAAATCTTCAAGGCCGGCAAAGACTGTATATCCTCCTTCAAATGGATTTTCTCTGAAGAAATAGTCAAAGATAGCAGTCTCATCTTTCAGCCCCTCATGATAGTAGACCTGAGACATGGTTATTTGATATTGATCGGTATAGGTTGCGGTGAAGTCAAACATAAGCGTATGATTAAGTTTGAAAATTATATTAACTACGGAAAATAGTTCTCTTTCAACGACAGGGATTTTTCCATTAAATGCTGGTCAATATCGAGTTGATATGTTTCAGATAGAAACGTTGCTGACTCTTCTGAAGACAGATGCAGTTTGTCATTTTGGTGTAAAAATTCGAGGATATCCTCTGCTGCAGCCCACTGATAAATCAGCCACTCCCAATCTTTAATAGTTGACCCTTTGAAATCGGCGTTTGTTGAAGTGTTCGACTTTTCGTGAAGTACAGCGGTTTTGAGTTTGCCGGGATTCATTGTGCTCACGTGTTGAATGGCTTCTTCGAGGGTTTCTCCAGAATCATTGACATCATCCACAAGCAGTATGTTTTTTCCCTCTAAATCGATGTTCAACGGATCGATAATCTCGACATTCTTTTTGGCTGTTCCCCCGCGGGAGTAGTGAGTTATTTGAAGAGTGGTGAGTTTTGTGATATTCAGAAAATCGCAAATGAATCGGGCGGGTGGCAGTCCGCCACGGGCAATTCCTATGACAACATCAACCTCATAGCCGTTATTTGTGATCTGATTTGACACCTTGTATGCCATTTCATAGGCTTCATTTAGTTCAACAATTCGCGCTGAGAAATTTTTTTCCATATACCGTATTTAGTTAAACCTGAATGATGATGCTCTTTTACTAATACAAGGATTCGTAACTTGAAACCGTTCGAAAAAATGAAGTTATGAGCGAATGAAAAGGGTTTTGAAATGAGTCAGATCAGTTTCAACTCGAATTTTTCAAAACCTTATTTAATGTGAGATTAGAATAAAAAATTTCAAATTAAAAGCTCTTCTTAATCTCCCCTTTCCATAAAAATCCCGATGGGATTAGAGTAGAATTAGTCAAATTCGTCGTTTATTTACTAATCTCGAACTTACGTAATTCAGATTTTTCGGAAGCACTATATCATAATCAGATAGGTCAGTTTTATGATTCCCGCACGGCTGTTTAGAATAAAATCTCTGCGTGGATCAAAGAGATCTTCGTTATCTCCCGTAATATGATAGTTCGTATTGAAAACAAGGAACAGGTCGCTGCCCGGCCGGTGAATCCAGTTAATACGAAGGTTTGACTGCAGGTTTCGTGAGAAGTTGTCGTACTGTATCAGAGCCTTGGCAAATAGTTTTCGACTGATGGCTCCAAGCAGCGACGTTCTGATAGTAGTAGCTTCAAAATCACCATTTTCAAAAGGCAGACGAATTATGGTGTGGCCCACTCCGCCCTCAATATGGAAGTGCTTGGACTGACGAAATCCGAAATCAACGCCAAAATCAGTGCGATTGCCATCATAAAACTGGCCGGTAGAGAGTTCAAACGATCCGAAGACGTTTCGGGCTTCGTCGGTTCGGCCCTCAGCGGAAAGGGTGTGAAAGGTGTAGTCATTCGCAGGTATAATGACATCTGGACGAAGGACAAAATCACTGATGAGACGTTCAAACTGCCGATCGTACTCAATTTCAAACGACTGACGGTTTTGAAATTCAGCCCGAACCGATGCAGAGTATTCCGTGGTTTGAAGAGTACCATCCTGTCCTTCAAACAGGTCGTAGGATGTTTGAAAGAATAGTTTTCGAACAGACGGAACCAGCGCGAAGTCTACATTGGGTTTATATCCAAGATTTCCGGAGTACTGCCGGAAATCAAGGCGGCGGACAAATCCCAGCTCCGGGCTATAGTTTTCTCCCACAGAAGTAAATGAAGCACCACCTTCATAGATATCGTTTTCAAGCTGAAAGGAAATGTTGCCCGCGGCATCATTCAGTGTGCTGTTGCTGTCCCAAACGTTGGTGAACCACGCATCAAACTGGCTGGAGCTCCAGAAGCGGTATCGGGTGTCAAACCCGAGGGCGCGGTTGTATCCATTGGGACGTTGCACATTTGTGAAAATTGTACCTGCAGTTGCCCGTGGAAATATATTTGCCTGTAAACGGGCAACAGAGTTGTTGGCAGAGTTAACTCCAAACAGATCCCCCATACCGCCACCGGTTTCAATATTCATAAGTCCGACAGAATAGCGACCCGCCTGGCCCGTAAGCCGGGCACCTGTGAGAATCTGCTCATTCAGCCCAATGTTCCTCGAAAAAAAGGTTTGAGTAGACCTTACATTCCCGTGTTCAAAAAGTCCGGCGCGCTCGAGGAAGAACTCACGTTTTTCAGGGAAAAAGAGGTTGAATCGGGTAAGGTTCAGCTGAACATTATCGGCTTCAACCTGTGCAAAGTCGGTGTTCACGGTGAGATCCAGCGTCATATTTGAGGAGATACTGTATTTAAAATCACCGCCAAAATCATAATTGTAATCGATGTCGGTCTCTTCATTTTGCAAATCGGGACGGATTTCCTGAGCTCCTGAAATCAGGTATGGCTTAATCTCAATATTTTTGCCGCGGTTTATACCCTTCAGCCCCTTCAGGCGACCATATTGAGATACAGCTGCCAGAACGCCAAAACTCCCGCCGTAATCTATCCCGATAGCCGGCCAGAGAACCCGTTCATTTTTACGGTTGATCATTCTGGACACCATCAAACCAAATTCCAGCTCTTCTCCTTCCGGAAAGCGAAGTTGCCTAAATGGAATGGCTACTTCCAGTGTCCAGCCTTCATCATCAATAGTGGTTTCACTGATGAATACCGCGTCCCATGAAAAACTTTGATAGCTCAGCGTTTCGTCTGTGATCAGTGCGTCATCCTGTGTGCCCAGCGCATTCATTTCGAAAAGGTAGGCGTTTCGCCCGTCCAGATAGGTATCGATTCCAATGTAAGCGTGATCGTCGCGGTTATTGCGCCCGCCCCGTTCCAGATTTTTGGCACGAATCAGTTCCGGATTCCTGTCATAAAAACGAAAGGCGAAATAGAGATTGTTGCGGTCGTATGCGATGCGAACTTCAGAGTCTTCGGTAGCCGGTGCCCCGTCCTGCGGCCAAACCTGCGTTAATTTCGTGATGGGCTGAACCTCTTTCCATATCGGGTCATCCAGGTTCCCATCGATGAATGGCGGTGTTTCGGTATATACAGCGTGTACCTCAAAGTCTGTGGGGGCAGGAACCGGCAGCGTGGTTTGAGCATGTACAAATTGAGTGAGTAAACTGTAAGCGACAAGTAGAAAGCTGTGTTTTAGTATCAAATTTGTTCAAATAGCTTATTCAGAATAGATAGTTAATAAAATCAATTTGTTAGTAGAATAAAACGATTGTATTTCATTGAGTAATTGAAAGGAACATTATTTGCCTGTCTACTTATTTGAATTAAGAGGGTGAAGGTTAAACGCATTTCACTTCTTAAGTTTTTAAAAAAAGTAAAAGGTTAAGTGGCTGAGGCTTACGTAGTAAAACGTGATTCGATAAATAGTTAAAAACACTCTTTTTTTCTTTCACAATGTATTCACAAACTGTGATTAGGTTCATAAATGTTCTCCTTTCAAAACTGCAGAGAGATTTATTTAAAAGAAGAAAATTGTCGGGCTTGAAGTAAAGAAAAGCAAGCAGGCAGTTGTAACAAGAAACAGATGGATGCAGCATGGAAGCATTAGATTTAGCCCGTTGGCAGTTCGGTATTACCACTGTATATCACTTCATTTTTGTACCGTTAACTCTGGGTCTTTCAGTACTTGTGGCAATTATTCAAACTTTTTGGTATCGCACAGGCGATGAAAGGTATAAGCATCTTACAAAGTATTTTGGGAAGCTTTTTGTAATCGTTTTTACGCTGGGTATTGTAACCGGAATTGTCCAGGAATTTCAGTTTGGGATGAACTGGAGTGAATATTCCCGTTTTGTGGGTGATATTTTTGGAATCCCTTTGGCCATCGAGGCATTGATGGCATTTTTTATGGAATCGACCTTCCTGGGCCTTTGGCTGTTTGGATGGAACCGACTTAGTAAAGGGATACATCTGCTCTCTATCTGGCTGGTGGCGATTGCGTCGAATCTGTCGGCCATATGGATTCTGATGGCCAATTCATGGATGCAAGTACCGGTCGGCTACGAGATTGTCGGCGGCAGGGCAGAACTTTCCGATTTCGTAGCTATACTACTGAATGAACGGCTCCTCGTTCAGATGCCTCATACGATCATTGCCGGATTTGTAACCGGTGGGCTTTTTGTTCTGGGCATAAGCGCATGGATGATGTATCGTGGCAACCAGGTTCAGACATTTAAAAAATCAGCACAGATTGCGCTGGTTTTTACGGCAATAGCTTCACTATTAACCGCTACGACCGGCCATAGCCAGGCGCAGGATACTGTACAAAGCCAGCCCATGAAAATGGCGGCAATGGAAGGGCTGTGGGATTCTGAACAACCGGCCAGTTTTTCACTTTTTGCACTGATAGATCAGGAAAATCGCACGTCAATGAGAGAGGTCCGCTTACCCTATATGTTGAGCGTACTGGCTCATAATAATGCGACATCTGAGGTAAAAGGCCTGAATGAATTACAAGCTGAAATGGAAGAGAAGTATGGTGAAGGAAATTATATACCGCCTGTAGCAACAGTTTATTGGGGTTTTCGGGTGATGGTTGGTTTAGGCATGATTTTCATATTTACCTCATTTATTGGTTTGTATTTGTGGTGGAAAGGAAGGCTGGAAACAACTTCCTGGTACCATAAAGCTGTCATTGCGGTTCTGTTCCTCCCCTACATAGCAAATTCAGCCGGCTGGCTCGTCACCGAAATGGGACGTCAGCCTTGGGTAGTATATGGCCTTCTGCTTACATCTGATGGAGTGTCGCCCACTGTAGCAGACAGCTCTATCTGGATTAGTATGTCGGCGTTTACCCTGGTATATGGATTGCTTGCAGCAGTGGCGTTCTATTTAATTGTAAAATATGCGAAGCCGGGAATACCGAAAGGCAAGGAAGATTCAGAGTACCCTTCGGGTAAAGAGTCTCAGCATTCTGACGCATTTGCTTATTAAATTTTCTCATTAACGATCTGGTATTATGGATTTTCAACTCATCTGGTTCATACTAATAGCAGTCCTCTTTATAGGGTATTTCTTTCTGGAAGGCTTTGATTTCGGGGTGGGAATACTCATGCCGTTTATCAGCCGCGACGATACGGATCGGCGGGTTTGCATAAACACAATTGGCCCGTTCTGGGATGCGAACGAGGTATGGCTTATTACAGCAGGTGGTGCCATGTTTGCCGCTTTTCCTCATTGGTACGCCACTCTCTTCAGCGGATTTTATCTGCCATTATTACTCATACTGCTCGCATTAATATTGCGGGCCGTCGGATTTGAATTTCGATCAAAGGTCAACAGAATTTTCTGGAAGCGCAGCGCAGATCACTTCATTTTTTGGGGAAGCCTGATACCGGCATTTATCTGGGGTGTGGCCCTTACCAATATTGTGATGGGATTGCCTATCGGCGAAGACATGAACTTTACCGGCGGGCTGTTCGGGCTCTTATCTCCTTATGCCATTCTTGGAGGGGTCGCTTCAACAGCCGTTTTTACACTTCACGGAGCTCTTTTTATAACTCTGCGAACAGAGGGGCCACTTATGGAGCGGGCGGCCAAAGTAGCCAGAATGATGTGGATTCCCGCAGGGATATTGCTATTGATTTTTGCGCTGCTTGGCTACCGATACACTGTCTTATTTGATGGATTGGGCCTGGTTCCCGGAACCATACCGGCGCTTACCATTATTTCATTCATCGCTGGTTATTTTTTACTTAAAATGGAGCGATTTAGCTGGTCTTTTGCGGCAACCGGCGCAACAATCGTCATGGGTACTATTGTTGCATTTGAGGGCTTGTTTCCGCTATTGATGCCTTCAACATTAAATCCGGAGTGGTCACTTACCATCTATAACGCTTCTTCAAGTGAATTAACCCTTACCATCATGAGCGTTGTAGCCATCATATTTTTGCCACTGGTGCTTGGGTATCAAATATACAGTTACTATGTATTCAGGAAGAGAGTGACCCGCGATTCCATTCCAACTCATTAATTGATGAGGTCCATTCATCCCCATAAAGTTGAACTTGCGCAAAAGCGTCTGTTCCGTGAAGCTCTTTCACAGAGAAGATTTATAGCTGGTTTGCTGTTTGCAGCCCTGACAACTGCGGTTGTTATTCTTATTCAGATGTACAGCCTCAGCGTACTAATTGATGCTGCTTTTTTACAAGGATGGAATGCGTCAAATCACGGTCAGTATCTCATTATCCTTTTGGGGGCGGTCGCCGTTCGGGCGGTAATGGCGTGGACTGACAAATGGCTGGGGATGAAGATGTCCATCCACCAAAAAGCCCGATACAGGAAAGAGTTGCTTCACAAGATCCATGAGATTGGCCCTGTGCGCATAAAAGGAGAAAAAACCGGGGAACTGATAGGCCTTCAGCTTAATGGGATCGAAAAACTGGACGATTTCTACAGCCTCTATATACCGGCTGCAATACGAATGGGAGCAATTCCGCTTATCATATTTGGCGTCGTAATGTGGCTAGACTGGCCGTCAGGACTGGTTTTTATGATTACGGGTCCCCTAATCCCCATTTTTATGTAT
>DATGBT010000076.1:0-6252 GCA_035312505.1 Balneolaceae bacterium
ACTCTTCTCAAAACCCAATGCTTGACCGGTACAAAGTTAACGTACTTGTAGATCATAAAGACACAGAGGGTGCCCCGGTTATTTATGAAGACAATCCGAGCTACAAAAATCTAATCGGACGGGTAGAATATCAGTCCAGAATGGGTGCACTTACCACCAATTTCAACTTGATTAAGCCGGGAGCTTTTCACAAAGCAAACGGAGGTTACCTGATTCTTCATGCCCGCAATGTGCTGATGGAACCGTTTGCCTGGGAGGGCCTCAAAAGGGCATTGAAGTCGGGTGAATTGAAAATTGAATCGCTGGGTGATTCGTACAGCCTCATTAGCACGGTATCTCTGGAACCGGAGCCGATAGACCTTGACGTAAAAGTGGTTCTCATAGGACAGCGGATGCTCTATTATCTTTTGTGTGAACTGGAGCCGGAATTTCAATCGCTGTTTAAAGTTGAAGCCGACTTCGAAGATGAAATCGACCGGAGTGATGAGAACCATGTTCTGTATGCCCAACTGCTTGCCGGATTAATCGAAAAAAACGACCTCCCGCATTTTCATAAAGATGCGGTGGGGCGCGTGATTGAACGAAGCGCGCGGATGGCAGGCGATAGCGAAAAGCTGTCTGCCAAAACAGAGGATATTATGGACCTTCTTACTGAATCGGCCCACTGGGCTACTAAGAATGATCACGACATCGTGCAGGTTTCTGATGTCGATAAGGCAATAGAACAGAAACAATATCGATCAGGAAGGCTGAAAGACAAAATCCAGGAATCAATTAACCGTGATTATATTTTTATTGATACAGAAGGAGAGAAAACCGGGCAGGTGAATGGGCTTTCGGTCTCGATGATTGGCAACTCAAAATTTGGCCGGCCAAACCGCATTACTGCCCGGGTGCAGCTTGGAAAAGGTGAAATTGTTGATATTGAACGGGAAGTGGAGATGGGCGGCCCGATTCACTCGAAAGGTGTATTGATTCTTAAAGGCTTTCTGGGGGAGCGATATGCAAAAAAACAGCCGCTATCCCTCTCAGCAAGCATCGTATTTGAGCAATCCTATTCAAACATTGATGGAGACAGTGCGTCTTCAGCCGAACTTTACACACTGCTATCGGCAATTGGGAAAGTTCCGATCAGACAAAATTTCGGCGTAACCGGATCTGTAAATCAACATGGAAAGGTGCAACCCATTGGGGGCGTAAATGAAAAAATTGAGGGGTTCTTCGACGTTTGCAAAAAGCGGGAACTTACCGGTAAACAGGGCGTATTGATACCGAAAGCCAATGAAAAAAACCTGATGCTCCGTAAAGACGTTATAGACGCTGTTGAGGCTGATAAATTCTACATCTATTCCGTTGAAACGGTAGACGAGGGAATGGAGATACTCACCGGACTTGAGATGGGACATCCTGACAAAGACGGTCTTTATCCCGAGGGTACAATTAACCGTAAGGTTACAGACCAGCTAAACCAGCTTGCAGATAAACGTCGCGCATTTTCATTTACACAAAACGAAAGGAATTGATTATGGACGGTTCAGAAGAGGCCCCCTCAAAGATATTAGAAATTCTGGTGGCTCTCGATCATTCCTCTCAGAGCCGTGCAGCCCTCTCATCAGCTGTTTCCATAGCGAAAATACTGGAGGGGAAAATTCACGGACTTTTTGTACATGATGCCCAGTGGTTGCGAATCAGCAAGCTTTCTTCCCTTTCGGTGGTGGATGAACTTACCGGAAGAATCTCATCCGAAGACAGTGAAGATGTTAAAAAAAAGATCCTGGAACTGGAAAAAACAATAAAAGAACATTTTGAATTGATCTCCCGTCAACATGAACTTGCTTACTCCTGGAGCAGCGTAAAGGGGGTCGTGGCTGATAAGATTCTGGAGAAGGCTGAACAGAGTGATATTATCACTATTGGGAGTAAAGGCCGCTCCTATTCTAATAAAGATAAATTGGGCAGTACTGCCTTAGAGGTTATCCGCAGAGCAGATAAACCGGTTCTGATTCTCCAAAAACAACAAAACCTTGCTTACCCGCCTGCAGCAGTTTTTGATGGTTCCGAAAGAAGTGTAGCAGGGGTTGAGATGGCTTCCAGAATTGCCAAACAAAATGAAACACGGTTGGTTATTATCGATCTTTCAAACGCCTTCACATCTGATGAGGCTCTGGAAAGAATGCCGAAAAGGTATGAAACAGAGTCGAAGGTTTTAAAGCTGGATCAGCCGAACATCGGAAAATTTCTTTTCATGATAAGTAATTTGAGAAGCGGTCTGCTGGTACTTCCCAAAAATGACCATTTTACCAGTCGCAGAACCATGGAATATATACTGCAGAGTTCAGATTGTCCAGTTCTTCTCACTGCTTAAAATTCAAGGACGTTCCCATTTTCACAAATAAAGAGGTCTTCGTTGAGCTTATATCCCTCTTCCTGAGCCAGGGTAGCGTGCTCAGCCAGTTTGTGAATATCTCCATGCCCCGGAATCATAATGTCTGGATTGAGTACCTGAATTAATTCTCTCAGATCTTCACGATGGCCATGTCCCGATGCATGAATATCAAGATGCATTGTTACATCTTTCTTCTTAAGATCCCTCTCCAGCTTATAGCGCTCTGCTTTATTGATGAGGGTGGGAATGGTGGACGTAGAAAAGATAATGTGATCTCCTTTCTGAAGCTGAAACGGGTATTGGTCTTTTGAGAGCTTTTTCAGCACAGAACGTTCTTCTCCCTGATTCCCGGTGCAAATAATCAGCCATTTCTCTCTGTTTTCAGAGATTTTTTCGAAAAGTTCATAAACCTCTCCGCGATAGCTGGCAACCTCTTCATTTTTGAGATCAATATATCCTAAATCAACTGCCGGACCAGTATAATCCTTCAAAGAGCGGCCAACAAAGGCAACTTTACGTCGGCCGCCATTTACCTCCAGAATGCTTTTTAACCGCTCTATGTGAGATGAAAAAGTTGTTACAATGATAGCCGACCGGTCTTCATGGATATGATCAAATTTTGCCTGCAACTGCTCTTTGACTGCTGATTCTGTTAAACTTGCGCCTTTATCGGAAACGCGTGTTGAGTCTCCTATTAAAATTTTAACACCTTCCCTGCCAAGCGATTCCAGGCGATCTAAATCGACTTCATCACCCAAAACCGGGTTTCTGTCGATCCGGAAATCCAGACCGTACGCCATCCGCCCCTCCGGCGTATGAAGCACTGTGAGCATGGAATCTGGGATAGAGTGGGTAACGTTTACAAATTCAAGTGCAAAATTAGAGGTGAGATTGTAGATATTTCCGGGTTCGAGTACGATTCTCTCGTTTTTCACCTCCTTGTCGTCCAACGCAATCTGCTCTTCCACTATTTTCATTGTATATGGTGATGCAATAATCGGGCAGTTGTAGGAGCCAGCCATTTTGGCGACGGCACCAACATGGTCGAGATGCCCGTGGCCAATCACAATTCCCTTTACTTTTTCTCTCTGCTTATAAAGTGTTCCGTCATCAGGGATAACCCCCGCCTGAATCAGGCTTTTTGTGGGTGATGACTCAACCGAACTTTCCATATCGATCAGCTCTTCCATGTCGTAGCCCATATCGAGTATAACGATGTCGTCGCCAACTTCGAGAGCGGTCATATTCTTCCCTACTTCGTTGTACCCTCCTAATGTATGTAATTTCATAATGTATCTATTTAAAAAAGGCCCGATGAGAACTCACCGGGCCCGGGATAGCATTTCTTATCGATTATGATGGTATTTGCTGCTTATTTACCAACTTTGAAAGAAACTTTCGCATTTACACCATAAGAGACAATCTCATTATTTTCTACATTGGCATTCATCTCTTTGATGTAGATAGATTCAATGTTATCCACTGACTTTGATGCTTCTTTGAGAGCATTTTTTGTAGCGTCATCAAAGCTCTTCTCTGAATTGGCGATGACTTCTATTACTTTTATTACTGACATGCTTTCTCCTCTTTTGATTTAACTTTCATTTCATGTACTTATAGAACACACTGTCTATCATGATCATTCACTAAATCGCTGAACTTCACATAGTTGAGATCCAGCGATTTTATCAAAGCAATTATTTATACTACTCGGGTGCCTGATCAAAAATTGCCTGCCACTCACCCGGCAACCGTGTCATAAGTTCACTTATTTCTCCGGGTGCATTTTGGGCTATAATATTGGTTACTTTCCACATGGCAGTTAATGCCTGCTCATCATGCCAGTCAAACTGATTTTTCAGCACTCCGATGCAGTCATCAGGGGTGTCCATGTTTTGATACTCCTGATGCCCGCGAAGCGTGTCGTAGTCAAGTTCTTTTGGGAGAGCAGCGGTAAAATCCCGGGCTGTTTGTTCGTCTACAGAACTTGCAATTATACCGGTTACTGCCTTTACGGTCTCTTTTGCAGTTTGATTGTCGTTAATGTAATCCAGCGACTGTATCATATCTGTGTAATACTCTTGTATCTGCATATCTCTTCTTTTTTTGTTTTCCGTTCATTTATTAAACGTCTTAAGAAACATCATAATTCATTGCTTCACTTTCATTTGATTAAAAACTCAAAAGAGTGGTAGCAACCTCACAGGCTTTCCAGAACTTGCCAATCCATACATGTGGATTGGAAGAACAGATCACTCGCAGAAGGCACTCTTGTTTTGATTTTTGAATACAATTCTATAGATTTTTCAGACCAAAACAAGATTCTATACTATGAGATGTCCACTCACTTATTTTTGCTTGCCATTACTGTGCATATTTTTAAACTGCCAGCAGCTTCAGGCCCAACAATACAGCTCAGATCCTTCACTTAGCCGTTTTTTGGACTGGACTATCAACGATCCAGTCCATGTGGTAAGAGATATGAATCAAAAAGAAGTCGGAGCGTTTTTGCTAACCGGAATTGGAATTGCGGGAATCTCTGCTCATGATGCTTATTCATCCAGTCTGTTACAGTCACGGTTCAGGGACAGCCGCTATCTTACGGTAACCAACGAAACAGGCACTTTTAAATATGTAGGACCTCTTTCAGCTGCCGTATTTGGCACGTCCCTGCTTACGAACAATACCAAATTCCAGGATGCCGCATTTACCTCTCTTCAGTCCGTTTTGTATACCAATATTACCGTGAATACGGCGAAATTTGTGTTCGCCCGTGAACGTCCCGATCATTACGAAGGACCTTATGATTTTGAATTTTTTGAAGGAAACGCCACATCATTTCCATCGGGTCATACATCCACTGCATTTGCACTGATTGTACCATGGGTGGTTTACTATCCCAATGCTTTTACGTATAGTTTAATGGCGCTTCCCGTAAGCACAGCCATTGCCAGAGTGGCGAAAGGCCGGCACTGGGGCTCTGATGTAACCGCGGGCGCACTTATTGGTGCATACTGGGGATATAAACTCTCTAAACGTCACCTGAACATCGCCAACAGTGACAATATTGATGTAGCCCCGTTTTTTGGACATAACAGTGGCGGTTTATCCCTAAAAGTTTCTTTCTGATTCCATCTTCTTTTCACCTGGAAGCTGACTCTGCAACTTCACTCCTGAAGGTTCATCATTTAAAACCGGCTCCTCTCTTTTTTGTATATTTCAGATTGAAAACTGAAATTAAAAATCTGCTGCTTGCTCATTATTATTGAAATGGTGAGAAGCAATAAAAAACCAATACTATGAGCTACTACAATTCAACCGATTTTAACGGAACCTTCGAAGAAGCTATCCAGAAAACAACTGAAGAATTGAAAAAAGAAGGATTTGGTGTACTCACAGAGATCGACGTAAAAGATACGTTCAAAAAGAAACTCGACATCGATTTTAAAAAGTACCGAATTCTGGGAGCCTGCAACCCCAATTTTGCCCATAAAGCGATATCTGCTGAGGATAAAATCGGAACCATGCTGCCCTGCAACGTCATTGTGGAAGAACATGAAGACGGACGCGTTGAGGTTACCGCTGTTGATCCTCTGGCATCGATGCAGGCTGTGAAAAACGATGCGCTCGAACCTATTGCAACCCAGGTTCGAGACAGCCTTAAAAAGGTAATTGGTAATATCTGATCAACAATTTTTCGCATCCCGGACGGCCGTTTCGCTATACGGGAAATCTCTCTGTCTCCTTCATGCTTACATTCTTAAAAAAGTATTACGAAGCTGCTGTCAGTGCGCTGTTTTTAGTTGTAGCACTTCTGTTTCAGCATGCCGCATCATTTGATGGCAGCCAGTATGCCGCCATTGCAA
>DATGBT010000077.1:0-24516 GCA_035312505.1 Balneolaceae bacterium
GAAGGCTATACAGACTATCCATTTTTGAAGGGTGCTGCGGTCTGATAGCTTAATTTTGCAAGGTAGCGAATAAAATAAAAGCCGCCCTGGTTACTCAGAGCGGCTTTTTTGATGTTGATAAATATCTGGATTTAGTTATCCGGATTTAAAATGTTATCAATTCGTCTTTCAGCATCAGCAAGGTGAACACGGGTGGCTCTGTCACTGATCCTGTTTTGAGCCGAACTGATATCGCTTTTAAGTGTTTCGAGCTGCTCGCGTACCATCGGACGAATATCAGACTGGCTGACATTAACGCTGGTCATGCCGAGAAAACGTCGGAACTGGGCCGAAATATCGGGCAGTTCTTCCGTCATCAGGTATTCCATTCGTTCGATATATGCACGCTGGAGATTTCGTCGGTAAACAGATATTGCGCTGTTTTCGCTGAGTTCACTCCAGATCGTTCCTCGCAGATCATCGAGGAACTCAAAAGGTGAATAGGTATCTTCACCACGGATATCATATTCGATGAGCCTGGCAATTCTTGATGGATCCAGAACATTGTTGAGGACTGATACTTGTCTACCACGGAAACCGTCAATAAATTCGGCTTGGTTAATCCTGCTCAGAATCTCTTCATTCATGGCCCACGTTGGATCGCTGAATGCATGCTCTGCCAGGAATTCCATGGCTTCGCGTTGTCGATCGGCTTCTACAGCCTCATAAACCGCACCTTCCTGATCGAATGTTTTATCTGTTTCATAAACACCGCCAATATAGGGTGCAACATGACCCATATAACGTCCCCACTGTACCAGAACCTGTCCATAGAGTTCTTCCAGTTCGTCGAAATCTTCACCCTCTTCACCTATCCAATCGATAAGGTTGTTGGTGATTGTTTCGAGGTTGTTAATTCCATACTGGCTCGCCTTCATGGCATCATTACCAAGATCCTCTCTGTTGGATCGTGGATCAACAGGATTCGAAGTCTGACTGCCATAGAAATAACGGGGATCATCGGCTCTTTCTGTAGTCCATTCGTGAAGTATGTCCTGCTGCTCTTCGATCGGCATGTCCCCAAACCAGGTGTAGCCCCATTTAACGGCCCATTTGTCGTACTCTCCAACTCTTGGATGGAAGTTGGTTACTCCATCGCCTGGTTGTGCAATGTAGTTGAAGCGTGCGTAGTCCATGATGGCAGGAGCCGTTCCGTGGTTATCGGTGTAGGTTGGAGATCGAAGAGAGTCGACAGGAGTTGCATAGCTGGAGCCGAAATTATGCGGCAAGCCGAGCGTGTGGCCCACTTCGTGAGCTGCAACAAACCTGATCAGTTCGCCCATAACCTCATCTTCAAATTGAGTTGCCTGTGCTTCCGGGTTTGCCGCTGCGGTTTGGATAAAGTACCAGTTTCGCAGCAGGCGCATTACGTTGTGGTACCAGCCAATTGCTGAGGTCATAATTTGTCCGGACCGTGGATCATGAACGTGCGGACCAAAAGCATTTTGGATCGGCGAAGCAAAGTATCGTATGCTGGGGTATCGGATGTCCTCGAGGCTAAAATCAGGGTCTTCCTCTGGCGTTGGGGCCATTTTCCCGTAGATAGCATTTTTGAATCCTGCTTCTTCAAAAGCAACCTGCCAGTCATCAACACCTTGAATCAGATACTCCCTCCACTCTTCAGGGGTTGCCGGGTCGATATGAAAAACAATTGGCTCAACCGGTTCAACTAGCTCACCACGGAGATACGCCTCTTTGTCTTTTGGAACAAGTTTCCAGCGAGTGATGTGGTTTACCGGAGCAGCACGGTGCTCTTCAGTTCCATAATCAATCTGCCTTGCTGTAAAATATCCAACACGGGCATCCGGTTTTCTGGATTGCATGGGATCCTCAGGCATTAAAATCATGCTGTGGTTAATTTCCAGCGATATAGTATTCGCATCAGAATTGGAGGGGGGATTTTGTGCGTCGTAAGTTAAAATATGCCGCGCTTCCACATTTTCGGGGTAGCTGTGTATATGCTCAATAAACGTTCGGTCGCTATCTACCCTTCGGACCTGAAATCGTTGTCTGTAGCTTTGTTGTAATCCGAGAGCAGGAACGTCGGAAGTGAACAAATCTGTAACCTCAATTACGCTGCCGGTTGAGTCTTCATTGAGGGCTTCAATATCGAATGTGGCAAGGATAGGTTCAAAATTTGAATTACGAACCGCTTCAAAAACAGGAAGAGAATCACTGGCCGTGTTACTGAAAGAAACTCTTCTTAAAAGAATCTTTTTATCCCGTTTCTGCCATCTGAGAACCTGGGTATTATTTTTCATGCCACCGTAAGCAATTCCATCAGCGGTGCGTGCAATACGGGAAACCATCAGCATTTCGCGATCCAGAAGGGAATCGGGAATTTCGTAGAAAAATTTTGAGTCGTCTTTATAGACATTAAAAAGTCCTTCATCTTTATCAAAATCGTCTTCAATAACGTCAGAAAAAGGTTTTATTTCTGTATCACCATTGTCGCCGGACCGTTGTGCCGAGGGACTGGAAGAATCTCCGTTTGACGAATCTGAAGCAGATTTTGATGTGCTACATCCCATGGCGGTAACCACGGTTAGCAGCAGCAGTATAAATAGTTTGTACATTGTTGTCATAAAATTGAACTGAATTAATTGATCTGAATATTTATCAGTGAGTTATTTAAACACCGAGCAGTCTAAAAAATAAGGCAGATTCCTGTAAAAATTTGATAAACATAAGTTGAGGATAATGGTGGGCTTTTGAAAGATTGGAACCGGTTTCACAAGAATTACTATTGAAGCAAATCTTAGATAATCTATATTTAAACAGATCAAACTTTTAGCTGCTAACATTTATTAGAAACTTTTAAAGGTTTTAATAGTAACAGAGGTACCCTTTTTAAGCTTAATATCTGTTTTTGTTCATAATTTCAGATCTTTTACCCGGATCTCACTTCATTAACATTCTGCTCTAAATTATTTTCAATTACGAAAAGACATGTCCTCACGAAGAAAATTTATTAAACAGTCAATTGTTACTTCAGCTCTTTTACTGCCGGCCGGCGTTCGCAGTGGCTTCCAAACAGTAATTAAGAAAAACGAGAAGAAAGGGGCGGGGTCAGTTCCTGTTATTCTCTCTACGTGGAACCATGGGATAGCGGCGAACGATAAAGCATGGCAGGTTCTTCATCAAACCGGAAATATTCTGGACGCCGTGGAGGAGGGGGTGAAAGTGACTGAGGCAGATCTGAATAGTCGTTCAGTTGGACTGAATGGACATCCCGACCGTGAAGGAATTGTGACCCTCGATGCCTCTATCATGAATAAAGATGGCGATTGTGGTTCGGTCTGCTTTGTAAGACAAATTAAACATCCCATTATGCTTGCAAGAAAAGTTATGGAACATACCCCGCACGTGATGCTAGCCGGTGAGGGAGCAAAACAGTTCGCTATTTCTGAGGGTTTTCCAATTGAAATAGAAGAGCTGAACCCCGATGCCGCACGAGAATTTGAAGCGTGGAAAGATTCATCTGAGTATAAGCCGATTATCAATATTGAGAATCATGATACTATTGGAATGGTAGGTGTAGATGCAGATGGAAACCTGTCTGGTTCCTGTACCACAAGCGGCCTCGCGTATAAAATGCATGGACGCGTGGGCGACAGTCCTATAATCGGGGCCGGACTCTATGTGGATAACGAAGTTGGGGCAGCAACGGCAACAGGCATGGGAGAAAGTATTATCAGAATATGTGGCAGTTTCCTCGCTGTTGAGCTTATGAGGCAGGGACGGTCGCCAGCGGAAGCTTGTGAAGAGGTTGTTCGGCGGCTGGTCAAAAAAAATAGTGCCGATATCAATGATATACAGGCTGCATTCATCGCCGTAAACAAAGATGGTGAATATGGATCCTATGCTGTTCAGCCTCAATTTAACTATGCTGTCCGCGACAGCCAATCAAACAGGCTTGTGGACTCAGAAAGTTATTTCTGATTATATGCCTCTGCGTAATCCACGCTCGGTAAATCTCCACTCTTCTACCGGTTCATTGATGGTTCTGTTGTTCCACTCAATTACGGTGTGTCGTTCTTCAACAAGATCAAACATGGTCATTTTAGCCGGACTCCAGAGCTGATCGGTGAGCTGTTCAAAATTTTCAGCTTCAAGACGTTTAATCTGTGTGCCTTCCCGGTCGAAATAGTGGATATTGAGCAGCGTGTATCTCTCTTTGTCGATTTCAAACTCTACATATGCATATTGCTCAGATTCCGGCTTTGATGCTCTAACCCTGTATCGTTCGTCATACTCTTCGAGCCATTCAAATTCGTAGTCATCGGGATCCTGATCTCCCAGATCTTCGTATGTAAAATCGCTGCCCATAAAGCTGTCACCGCGTTCACCGGAACCGATTAGCTGGATTCTGCCAACTGTTGGAAGATAGAGCCGCTGAATTGTACTTCCATCTTCATTAATGGATAAAAACCCTGTACCCCGAACATTACCGGGTGCGGAAAAAATAATAAGGCTGTATGTGTCATCACCCTCAATTTTACTCCAGAACTGCATGGTACGGCTCCGGGTACGATTTCGAGAGTCCGTAATCTCCATACTCATTTCCGCTGTTTCCGTTGATATGGAGCTTCTGCGGTCATCTACATTTTCAAAGATAGCCCGGGCTTCATCTTCATCAGTTATACGTTCCTGGGATGATGCCAATGGGGCAAGAAATAAAAAAAGGGCGAATATAGTCAGTTGTTTCATAGCGGATATTTCAGTTTGAGTTATAAACAAACTGAAATCTGGAAAGGTTCAATAAGTTGCGAGTTAGGGTGAGCTATTTTAGCGTTAAATGTTGCATTCAGATAGAGCAGAATCTAAAATCTTAACGATCTATTCTTATGTCCGAAATAAAATTTAAAGTTTGCTGGCTTCTGATGATTATTATTGTTTCATCAACTTACGTTGTGAATGCACAAATAGAGCAGAGATATTTCACACCTACAAGTTATAACGGATTATTCACAGATCAGAGTACAAGTATACAGGGGCAATCCCTTGGCAACTCCATGGTGAATCTGGATGGCGTTGCAAATTTTATTTATAATCCCGCAGCTATAGGTCCGGGAGAGCAAAAGATAGATCTTCATTTAAACTATTTGAATCAGCACCCGTTGTATACCTCTTCACATTATCCATTTTTGGGTGCAAGTTACAGGGTACATTCAAAAGTTGTTGTTGCAGCAAGCTTGTTTATGTGGAATACGGAAGCAAGGGGCTGGTTAGTAACTATTGGAGGCAGAGATTTTGAAAGAGGTAGCAGGTCTCGGCAAACAATGGCATCAATAGGGGCAGCATATACAGTTATTCCAAACCTCTATTTGGGATTTTCAGCTAATTATCTGCAGGAGAAATCAATAAATGGTGCCAGGCTTAATGGCGACTATATTCTATCACTTGGTGCTCTTTATGACAGGTCTATTACACTCATTGAAATAGATGAATTTGAAAATGAAAGTATCAGGATTTCTGCAAGTTTTACAAATATTCTGCTGAAGAATAAGCTGGAACAGAAGTTTGAAGACAGGTTGTGGTTTCAAACCCTGCCCATTTATCTCCGGGTAGGCTCAGCTTACAGTATAAGCGTTCCCTTCGCGGAGGATTTTGGCATCGGCAAGCCATTTTTCCAGGGAACAAACCCTCTTTTAGATTTCACACTTCATTTACACGTCAAGAGAGCTATTGATGGCCCAAATCCAAGATTTGAAACTGTGGATAACGGTTTTGGGATTGGACTGGAAACTACCTTTCATCAGCGATTTTCTCTGCAGATGGGTCACTATAGTGAGCAAAGAGCAAAAGCAGAAGAAAATTCAAATGTTCGATTTGGAACATCACCCCAAAAGAGTGGTTTCACATGGGGTATCGGGAGTGTGGTGCCTGTTAAATATCTTACAGAGGGTAGGTTCCCATTTGATGTTGAAGTTCATTTAACATTCAGTAAAATGATGAATGAATTAGATAGCGCTATACCCCATCCCGATTTTTTCAGCGACGATAAACGGCAATTCGGCTTAGGAATAAACCTGAAATGGAATTAAGAGGGCTCTATGTTGATCGGTGTGGGTATTTGAATCATCCTGCAATTCGAATTACTCTTGGAGAGTATTTATTGTTAAGCCTTTTTCATGAGTCAGGATCAGGAAAGTAAATGGCTGATAAAAGAGTTTTCTTCAGACCCTGAAGGATGTCTCAGAACTAAACACGTCGCCCCGGGCTTTGATCTGTGACGCCTTCAGCGTCTTATTCGACTGATCCATGAAGCGATCCAACCATCGCTGTCCATAAACCGGCTTATTCAAAAAACTGTTGAAGCGGGGTATAGGTATACCATCTTTATTATTCAACCAGGCAGTGCAAGCCGGATTCGGGAAGATGGCCTGTCCAGGAGGACTGGATAGTCCTGCACTGGACGGGATTGATTTTATTGTCTTCGCAACAGACAATAACGACTAGTGTTATGTCAATGATAAAATGTCGGAAGTCTTTGCTTTCAGAGCCATTAAAAGGTACTACCCAAACCACGATTTTATTTTCGTGATAAGCCTGTCGACCCATTTCAGTTTCCTGATGCCGGATTTTAATCGGGTACTGCGGGTGGGAGATGATAAAATCAATCTGGAGAGAACAGCTGCCTGTTCATCCAGGGACGACTGCAGAAGGCTCTTTTCGATCGCTGAGCGGGACGAAGACAAAGCAACAGCCATTGCCCAGGCGTGTTCTCGTGCTTTTGAAATGCTGAAGACTGTGATCTTGTCGTCAACGGTTCCAAGCCCGCGATCCAGTCGTTTTAAAATCGGAGCATATTTTTCTGAGACACTTTGCTTCAGATTATCTGTTGCCTGCTCCAGGATATGGTTAATGCGGATATGATCCTGGTATTTTTCCTCTCGATTCGAATTGATCCCGACATCATTGAGCGCAAGCGCCAGATCGTGATTAATGTGCGCATTGATGCCTAATGTGAGATGCTGAATGATGAAACCCTCCTGATTTTTTGCCAGATCAAAAGCTACTTTCCACGATTTTGGAACTTGCCTGGATGTATTACTTTCGTAATTCAGCAGCGCTTCACGATAAAGGTTTGCGAAGCGAACGAGGTAGTTCGCAGACCATTTGTTATCATTAAATGATTCCTTTTTTATCTCATTCGAAATGGCATGGGTGATCTGAAGATATGCTGTTGCAAATACACCCCGCAGATCCCCCTTTTCCAAACACCGGGTTTCAAAAAGCTCCAAAGCAGTTTTAACCTCTTCAACGGATTGAAAAGGATTTTCGAAATATGGATATCGGGAGAGGCCCATATTTTATCGTTTTAGCGGTGCACCGGCTTTTTTCCAGTTTACTTTTTTCCATAAAATCCAGGCGCCAATCAGCACAAACGGGATGCTTAAAAGCTGGCCCATATCAAACGTAGCCCCCTCAAGAAAGTCGGCTAGCGTCTCTTTGGTGAATTCTATGAGAAAACGGCCGCTGAACAGAATTACGAGAAAAGCTCCAAAAAGCGATCCTTCGGGTGGATTTTTATCATACTTGTTGTAAATGGCAAAAAGCGAAACCAATACTATGATGCAAAGTATCGATTCATAAAGCATGGATGGATGGCGCGGCAGCATATCTACCTTTTCGAAAACCACAGCCCAAGGCAGATCTGTTGGTACGCCAATAATTTCAGAATTGAAAAAGTTGCCAATTCTGATGAACATCCCGCCGATTGCCACTCCCGGAACAACACGGTCGGCTACCCACATAAACGTGACACCCGCCGTTCGTTTTGCGTAGAGATACATGGCTATGATGATTCCGATTGCCGCACCATGACTGGCTAATCCCCCGGTCCAGACCTGCGGAATCAGATGAATATTTCTGAGATAAAATTCTGCTTCGTAAAAGAAAACATGCCCCAGTCTCGCTCCTACAATGGTTGCTACAAGTACATAAATTAACAGGCGATCGAGCTCTTCCTGGGGTTTCCCTGCGTCTTTAAACAGTTTAAAGCCAATAGCGTAACCAGAGATAAAGGCGAAGGCAAACATAAGGCCGTACCAGCGAGGCTCAATGGGGCCTATGGATCCAATAGAAGGGGAGTTTATAAAAATGAAGGGAATTTGTCCCACAATGAAAGATACGAGGAAAAGTGCCCAAACCTTCCATTCGGGTAGCGACTCGGGTTGTTTTTTCGATGTTGATTTGGGCTTGATGGCTTGATAACCAAAATAGGCAAGGACAGCCGCAAGGATCAGTCCGTAAATAGATATCGAAAATGGCAGGTTGAACTCGGGAATGCTAAATACAACTGGATCTACATTCCAGTTTAGATAATTCTGAGGATTCATATTCAGTTTTAGAGAATTAGTTTTCGACTGAAAATACAAAAGCCAAATGGCAATAGCAGAACTATAAAAAATGTATACGTGAAAAGAGTTTTTTTCTGTATGCTGGCTCTGGGATTATTTACAAATGAATGGATATTTCACGTCTACTTTTAAGGTCATCGTTTCCCACAGATATGTTAATATTTGGCCCAATTTTATGCCTTGCAGTGTACTGGTTATTAGACCCAATTGTGCTGGCTGGTGTTCGCGAAAAGAAATGCCTGAAATGGTTTCTGGTTAGAGTATACTATACATTGTTAGGCAAAAAGAAACAACCATTAATCCATTTGTTTAATTTTCTCCGTCAAACAGTCGATTGAGTATACGACCGGCTCCGTCCCGTAAATAATCCTGTATAATATTGTCGATGGTGTCGGTATCCGGGCGAACCTGTGGATTCGCCGTGGTTCCGGTAATGCGTACCGGCACTGCCAATCGGCCATCTTCGAGCTGTATGGCATTGGCTGCCCTGCTGGAAATGATGGAAGCGATACCGGTTTTAAACCTCTCCGGCAATAAAAGAGTTGCTTTATAATTAATCTGATCGTTAAGCATATGCAGGCTTCCATCAAGGCGTAACCCAAGATTTCCACTGGTGATGCTGAAGTTTTCGAGCGTCATTAAGGTGTCCTGAATGCTAAATGATGCGTTCCACTCATCGAGAGTAAGTTTCTCAAGCTCAGGAGTTTTTAAAAACTCAGCCAGTTTTTTCTGTATCGGATGTCCCTCGATACTGGCCCTGCTCATTCCAAATGTACCCTCTGCCACGGTTGTTGAAATATCGGGTTCAACCGCAGGTGTGAGCTGAGTTTGATAGCTGATTTCAGAGTTAAATGTGCCGGTGATATATTGGTGGAGGGTGCTTTTTGGTCCTAAAAAACCGGTATCTCTGAAGAAAGCTCCGGCTCTCAGGCTGTCAAGCTTTCCGTTAAACAGCATGGATGTTTGAAGAGGTTCGGGCACATTCCATTCTAAATTACCGCTGGCCCTGCCGTCAAACATATTTGCTGTGGCATTTTCAATTAAAAGGTTTTGGGAAGAGAGGCGGCCTTCACCAAGAATTTCTGTTATGGGAAGCCCGAATATGACCAAACTGTCGATGCCAGCATCAACTGAGGCCGTTAATTCGGGAAGTTCTATTGGAATAGGTTCCGAATCGGATTCTTCATTCCAGTCGATCATCTCATCAATGTTCAAAAAATCACTTCTATAGGTTCCCGTAACTGATGGCAGGGTTTCTGATGAGGAATGCTCCTCAAGCAGTCCAAGGTAGTTGTTCATTTCGCCTTCAAGTGAAATATCGCTCGACCCTAATTTCATAAAAAAGTTATTGAGAGACATCCGGTCTGGCGTTACATCTAAACGACCGGAAAGATCACGAACAGGCAAGAAGAGGGAATCTCCGGAGGCGGCAATATCAGCAAACTCCAGCGATCCGTTTAGCGCAATATTCTGAATATTATTTAATGGGCCAGCAGTATTCACCGCCAGATCTGCCCTTCCTGCAAGTTCCTGAATCCAGGGCTCCAGCGAGTAGTAGTTCTTTATGCTGCTTGCGACTGCATTACCATTTACCATAAGATCCAAAATGGGTGCATCGCTTAAATAATTTGTGATCGTCCCGTTAATTGAAAGATCATTTTCACCGTTGACAAACTCTGCCTCACTAATATTGAGACTGTTGCCCCTGGCTTCGGCCCTGAAGGTGATATTTTCAATGGGTTCTGTGAGAGATTTATGAGAAATAAATCCATTGGTGAGCTCTATCGTACCTCGCTGAAGCACATTCTCAACCCGGTCCGGGTCAGGTTTGCCGTTTAATGAGAGCTGTGCCAGAAGCTGTCCATTCATTTTCAGCGTGTCTTCATCAATTGGGTAAAAGTTTTTGATGGTATTGAGGTCGAAATTAATATCTGCAGTAACATCGACTCTGCGGTCCTCCTCCGAGAGTGGATTATTGATGATACCGGAAAGCATAAACCGGTTTTCCTCGGCTGTAAATCCGGATTCATCAATTTGAATTCGGTTTTCGCTGGCAGTAACCCGGGCATTAATCTGTCGAATCGAATTGGGTACATCTGCAAATTTCAACAGTCCCTCATTGAGTATAAAATTCCCGTTAAAGGTAGTGTTTTCGGGTTGGTCGATTCGGCCATTGGCTCTGGCATCGGCCTGAAGGGCTCCTGCAAGATTTTCAATTCCCGTTTCGTCAAGAGGATAGAAGCTGCTGATGGTTGCAAGATCCACATCTCCGTCTAGCTCCATTGAGAATACTGCATCGGAATCGAGTGGGCGCTCAACCGTACCGGAAGCGGTTATGCGGTTTACTCCGGCCTCGGCACTAAACTGTTCCACGGTGGCCAGGTCGTTATTGAGTAAAATTCGGAAGTTAATATTCTGAATCGCCTCCGGCAGGTCGGGATTTTGCAGGAAACCATCGGTTACGCCAAGCACCACATCGAAACGTGGATAGGAATCTTCGGTAAGTTCACCATCAACGGTTCCTTCAAAAAGAAGTGCTCCCCTGGTTTCCAGGCTTGAAAGATATTCGTCGTACTGCGGCGGGGCCAATCGCAGCAGTTCGCCAAAATTATCTGATGTAGATTCAAATTTGAGAGATAGTTCAGGTGCGCTGCTGCTCCAGTTACTCAGTGATCCGGTTAAATTCAGAGCTAGTCCCCGTATGGAAAATGTACCTTCAGTAAATTCAAGCCGCTCATTTTCAAGGTCGAGAGTAGATGTTTGATCCAGACTCAGGGATAAGTTTGTTACATAATCCTGTTCATCAATGGTTATTGACAGAGATCCCAGCTCTGCGTCTACACGACTCTCGATCACATCAGAAAAAAAGAGAGAGATATCGGCATTAAGCTGTTCAAGTGTTGCGTTGGTTCCCGTGGTTTCGTCGCTATAGAGGAGAGAACCGCCTGTTAGAGTGAACCCGGGAATGGATATGGCATAGCCGTTTTCGTCTTCGGCTGGCTGCTCATCGGAAAGAAGAAAATCTATGTTGGTAGTGGAGTCTGCATATACCTGGTAGCGGACTACAGGCCTGTTAACGGACAGATCAGAAATGGAGATCTCGTTACTAAGCAGGGGAATTAGCTCAAGAGATAATACAAGGTCATCAACTGAGGCAATTGTCTCTCCCTGCAGATCAGGCACATTGAGATTTGAGATTTCGAGGCCAAAACGCGGAAACGTTCTGAAGAACGTGATGGAAAGCTCTTCAGCCTGAATATCACTGCCGGTTGCTTCCCTGAGTTCGGGTATAATCATCCCCTGAAGGCGCTCATCCGTAAAGTAGAGATTGAGTACAGCTGCAAAAACAATAAAGATGGCGAGCAGGACGGCGATAATTCTCAAAAATATTTTCATAAGTCTCTTTTGATATATGACCTGTTAATCTTGAAATGAAACCTCTCACCTAATAACAAAAGAATGATAGCAAGAGTTTACCTGTAAAACACTGCGACGCAAACATATTTTAAGTTATCTATGACAGGAGCTGCTTAAAAGAATTATACACGGTGGCAGTAAAACTGTTTCATAAAGAAAAGGCCGTTCGGAAGTACTTTTCTGAACGGCCTGTAAGAGGAAATTCCGGATTGATCAGGCAAGACGGTCAAGAGCCGTATTCAGGCGACGAACGACGGTGTCTTTACCGAGGAGCTCCATTGACGTAAACAAGTCGGGGCCAAATCCCTGGCCCGTTACGGCGATTCGAAGAGGCATCATCAGTTTGCCAAAACCAACTTCATTCTTATTTATTACGTCTTCGAGTTTGGTTTTTAGCGTACCGGCCTCAAATTCACTTTTATCCAGCGGTTCAATCGCTTCAATATACTCTTTGACGAGTTCGGGACTGTCGGATTTCCATTTTTTAAGTGCTTTTTCGTCGTACTCTTTCGGATCGTTGAAGAAAAAGTCTCCCATCTCCATAAGTTCATCCACTTTGCTCACTCTCTCTTTGAGAAGGTCTATGGTTTTTTCAAGGAAAGGGTCGTCAGCATTTTGGATGGTCTCATCTGTGCTGATCTCCTTCACTCTGGCCGCCAGCTTTTTGCTTGAAATGTCCCGGAGATAGTGTTCGTTATACCACATCAGCTTTTTATGGTTGAAAACAGCCCCCCCTTTACTAACGCGGTCGAGTGTAAATAGCGAACAGAGTTCCTGCATCGTGTGCAGTTCGCTGTCGTCGCCGGGGCTCCATCCCAGGTACGCCAGAAAGTTGATTAGTGCTTTTGGCTCGTAGTGGTTTGCTATATAATCTTTTGTATTAATGGGGATTCCCTCCGACTCGGCTTTTCGCTTGGAGAGCTTGCCACCGCTTGGAGACATGATTAAGGGAAGATGGGCCATATTTGGCGCTTCCCAGCCAAACGCCTGATATAGAAGAATATGCTTGGGTGTGCTGCTGAGCCACTCTTCGCCCCGTATAACATGTGTGATCTTCATCAAATGATCGTCCACAACATTTGCTAGATGATAGGTAGGCATTCCGTCTGATTTGAGCAGAACCTGATCATCCAGGCCTTTGGATTCAAAAGAAACATGGCCGCGAATAAGATCTTCGAAACGGATGAGTTCCCGGCGGGGAACCTTTAACCGAACCACGTACTCATCACCCGCATCAAGTCGTTTCTGAACCTCGTCTTGTGGAAGGGTAAGACTGTTTATCATAGACTGGCGCGTAATGGCATCATACTTTGGGGAAGGATTGCCCGACTTCTGAAGTCGTTCCCGCATCTGGTCGAGCTCCTCAGTGGTGTCGAATGCGTAGTAGGCAGCTCCGGATTCGATCAGTTTTTGTGCATAATCATGATAAAGTTCTTTACGTTCACTTTGACGATAAGGACCAACGCTGCCGGGATTTCCCGGTCCTTCATCAACTTCTATGCCGCTCCATTCAAGAGATTTTGTAATATCTTTTTCGGCATCTTCTACATACCGGCTTTGATCGGTATCTTCAATTCTCAGAATAAAAGATCCTCCGTGATGCCGGGCAAACAGGTAGTTGTAAAGAGCGGTTCTCAAGCCTCCGATATGTAAAAAACCTGTGGGTGAAGGGGCAAATCGTACGCGTACGTTATCTTTCATCTGTTAAAGTAAATCATTTTGATTTTGGTTTTTTCTGTCCCCAAAAATACGGGGATTTCCGGCCGATGGCTAATTTTATCACGCTTCTTTAACGACAAACAAAAGCGGATATAGCAACAATAACGGTAAATGGAAACGATTTGGGCAACAACTTGCCTTGTGATTTTATACATTAGTAGTTTAAACATATATAAAGTACGGCTATGGCTTTTTCACGAATTTTACTTTACAGTTCCCTTGCAACAGCTTTCATATTCCTAATGTCTGGCTATGGATATCAATGGAGACTCTGGGAACTTGGTGTTGGCTTTCTCTTTCTTCGTTACAGTGCTTATGCAGCAATTGCATTAGCCGCGACAAGCCTCGTATCTCTCTGGTTTCTGAGGAAATCCAAGTCTCAGGCGATTCTATATGCAATAATATCGCTTATTTTAACAGGGATTGTAGGTGGATCGGCATTTTATTGGCAGCAGCGCGCCCAGTCTGTCCCCCCAATTCACGATATTACCACCGACCTGGAGAATCCGCCCGCTTTTGATGCGATGGTGAGGTTGCGCCAGGATGCTCCAAATCCGCCGGAATATGCCGGGGAAGAGACGAGGCAGGCTCAAATGGAGGCCTATCCCGATGTCGAACCTCTTGTTATTAATAGCGACATGCAGGTTGTAATGGATGTTGCCGTAAATCTGATTTTACAGCGAGATTGGGATTTAGTGGCTATTAACAGGAAAGAGGGGCGTATCGAGGCGACTGAAAAACTTGCCTGGTTTGGTTTCAAAGACGATGTTGTGCTGCGGTTTACGTCTGAGGGTGAAAACGAAACACGTGTGGATATGAGATCGAAATCGAGAATTGGTCGTAGCGATGTGGGTGTAAACGCAAAGAGAATTAAACGATTCCTTACAGATCTTGAACAAAGCGTTGGCGACTAAAAACTTCACTTTCCATTAAAACAGCCCGAGCTGTTTATTTTTTGATTCGATCGGCCAATCCGGCAGCTGAGGTATTTCAATCAGCTTGCTAAGCTCGCGATGAAAATATCTTGCAAGTTCGGGCGCATGGAGTGTGTCGGGTGAGTGGATAAAGATGTATGGATGTTTACCCTCGCGTATCCAGTCTGCAGTAATAATGGCCCACTCTTTTAAATAAGCCTCGTTATTCACGATATGGTTCCCGCCTACATACCTTATCAAGGGGTTCGCCCCGGTTGTATCAAATCGAACCGGTGTTTTGGGCTTTCGTTGTTGTGCTTTTTTTACGCTTGGTTCGTCACTTTTTAAACCGTGAAGCCTGCGGGTATCAAAAATGACCCTGTTAACCCCATAGCTCTTAAGAAGATTTATAAAATGTCTCTCTTTTTTGCCTTTATCGAAAAAATCTGGGTGGCGCACTTCTACAGCAAAGCTTAAATGGGCAGGGAGTATCTCAATAAATGTCTCTAGTTTGTCAATTTCATTGTAGGAAAACTGTGAACTTAATTGTACATGAAATGGCCCCAGTTTATTTCTGATGGGTGTGAAGAGATCCAGGAAAGAGAGAGCCTCTTCCGTCACGTTCTTGAGCCTTTTATAATGGGTGATAGATTGTGGGAATTTAAAGCAAAATTTGAAATCGGGAGATACCTGTTCACCCCATTTCAGTACGGTTTCGGGTGACGGAGCCCGGTAAAACGTCGTGTTTCCTTCTACCGAATTGAAAACACTGGCGTACTGCTTTAGAAAACTGGCCGGTTTACTATCGTCTGTAAAAAAAGTGCCTTTCCACTCTTTAAATCCCCATTGCGTAAGCCCCAGATGATATTTTTTTAAGCTCATGTTTTAAAAGTTGTTCATATATACCAATAATAAACGAATTTTGACGTGAATCTGCTGAATTTTTCATCATAAGCCATATTATACTGAAAATCGTTTGAAAAGAGAGAGAATGGTAATACGATTTAACAGGATGAGAGCATACGTTACCGTCATGAAACCTAAACCTGTTTTCAGCGTTAAGGTTACGGCGAAAATTTAAAAGCTTGAGGTGATGTTGGTTTGGTAAAATAACGTTAAATCACATGCAGCGGCATCTTTTGTTCTGAATTTATTTACACTGATGATTTATTTGTAGTATTTTCGCATCGTTATTGTGGCAAACGAGAGTATTAATCAAAGCAGGAAGCTCTTTTTAATTAACTTTATTAATTATTTGAAAATGTCATCTCATAAAATTCAGAATCGGTATTACAGGTTTTCTGGTATTCGTACCCAATTGATTGTAACCCTGTTTGCAGGCATGCTAATTTCAGGTTTAGCAGGTTGTTCAACATCAGAAATGGCTGTCGACACGTCATCAGCAGAAACGGCAGACCAGACAGAACGGGACTTTGAAAAGATGGAAGAGATTTACTGGGCACGGATCGACAGCTCTAAAATGTCTTTCACTGATGCAGATGTGGAGTTTATGACCGGTATGATTGGCCATCACGCACAGGCATTGATCATGTCGGACCTGGCTCCCAGGAATAACGCCGGACCGGCAGTGCGAAGGCTGGCTGCAAGAATTATCAATGCCCAAAAAGACGAAATTGCAACGATGCAGCAGTGGCTTCGCGACCGAAATCAGCCTGTGCCTGTTGTGGAGATCGATGGTTTGATCTTAACCATAAGCATGGAAATGCCGGAAGAGGGGATGGATGACAATATGGATATGGATATGGAGCACGACACGAGCCATGGGATGGATCACGATATGTCGGGAGACGAGATGGACCACTCGGCAATGGGCCATCACGGGATGGACCACAGCAATATGCCGGGAATGCTCACACAGGAGCAGCTGAATGAACTTGGAAGGCTGAATGGAGAGGAGTTCGACCGAAAATTTCTCCTGTATATGATTGACCATCATCAGGGGGCCGTGATTATGTCGGATACACTTTTTGATACCGATGGTGCCGCACTGGATGAACAGGCCTTCCGGCTTGCCGCAGACATAAAAGTAGATCAGGAGACCGAAATTGAGCGAATGAAGCTTATGCTTCGGAATATGGAGTCGGAGTAGCAGACAAATTTTTTATCAACCAATACAAACCAATACAGATCGAATGAATAAAAACAATACAACACGCTATTTCTTACACAAGAAATACACATATGGCAAGCTATGGATGCTGCTGGTGCTGGCTTCATTCCTGGGGGTGTACAGCTGTGCGTCTTCAGAACAAATGCAGCAGCAATCGCAGTCTACACTGACTCCAATAACTGAGGTGGAAATTCCCACTCCCGATCCAAGAGTTGGCCTTCAGGCCGGTCTTTTTGATGCGGAAGAGACTATTTGGAATCTACGGCTGCTTTCAACGACTCCCCCGCCGGAAAATTTTCTTGGTGTTACCAATTCCGACCTCGCCTTTAAAGGCAATTACGCAATCCAGGGAAACTACAACGGTTTTATGGTGTGGGATATCTCAAATCCGGCTCAGCCCGAACTGGTTATTGATTACCTGTGCCCGGCTTCTCAAAGTGATGTTTCTGTTTATGGAGACCTGCTTTTTGTTTCCGGAGAAGGCCTTGGCGGCCGGCTCGATTGTGGCACTGAGGGTGTACAGGAAGTAGCGAGTGAAGAGCGCTTACGGGGAATCCGAATTTTTGATATTACCGATATCAAAAATCCGCTTTACGTTTCTAATGTGCAAACCTGCCGTGGTTCTCATACACACTCTGTATTGGTAGATCCCGATGATGATGAAAACGTTTATGTGTATGTCTCCGGTTCTGCACCTGTACGGCCGGAAGATGAACTTCCCGGATGCTCCAGTGCATTGCCGGAGGATGATCCCAATAGTGCGCTGTTTCGTATTGAAGTAATACAGGTACCGCTGGATAGCCCGGAAGACGCAGCGATTGTAAGTTCACCCCGAATTTTTGAGGATCTTGAAGCGCCACCGGAGCATGGCCTTTCTCCAGCCGATATTGCGGAACTGGAACAGGCAAAAGCTGAGGGCAGATTTGTGGCTGAATTTTACGGCAGAGAGCGTATTATCCCGGACCGCTTCGTAACCCGTTTGCTTGTTAACATCGTAGAAGAACGTGGTGGAACAGGCGAACCTACAGAGGCCGACAGTACACTGTTGAGAGAACGATTGCCAGATCTTCTTGCAGAGATGACGGGTGGAAATGACGGAGAAGAAGAGCAGCAGTACGGGCCCAATCAGTGTCATGATATAACACTCTATCCCGAAGTTGGCCTTGCAGGCGGCGCTTGTGAAGGCTACGGACTCCTTCTTGATATTTCCGATCCTGCAGCTCCGGTTAGAATTGACGCCGTTGCAGATTCGAACTTTGCCTATTGGCACTCTGCTACCTTCAACAACGAAGGGGACAAAGTGCTGTTTACCGATGAATGGGGAGGCGGTTCGCAGCCCAAATGCCGTGCAGAAGACCCAATGGAGTGGGGAGCAAACGCGATATTTTCCATAAATGGTGGTAAGATGAATTTTGAGAGCTATTTTAAGCTTCCGGCTCCTCAAACACCTGAGGAGAACTGTGTAGCCCATAACGGATCTTTGATTCCAATACCTGACCGCGATATTATGGTGCAAAGCTGGTACCAGGGCGGTATCAATATTTTTGACTGGACAGATCCTGCCAACCCAATTGAAATTGCATATCACGATCGCGGTCCTATCGACCCGAATAGAATGCAGATGGGAGGCAGCTGGTCGGTTTACTGGTATAATGGCTACATTGTGAATTCAGAAATTGCCCGCGGACTCGATGTTTTTGAACTGACCCCTAGCGATTTTATCACTCAAAACGAGATCGATGCAGCAAACACGGTAACGCTGGATTACCTGAATGCCCAGGGGCAGCCCAAATTTGTATGGCCGGCTTCCTATGCACTGGCCAAGGCATACCTCGATCAGCTTGAGCGAAATCGCGAGCTCGATATGATGAGCATTAACTCTTTACGCTCGTCTATTCTAAGGGCCGAAAACGCAAATGGCTCGAGAAAAGCAGAACTGCTGAACGAACTGGCCTCTGAAATTGAAAGCAAGGCTTCAGCTTCATCAAACAGCAAAAAAATGAATAAACTCGCCGAAACGATGAAAAATCTGGCGGCGTCTTAAGATACATGTAAGGCCGGTTATTTGTCTCGTCCTAAAAAATGTTGACAGATTTCAGGTAATTTTATCAAAGCCGAAGGAAACTGATTCCTTCGGCTTTTTTTTGCTCAGCTACGTTTTTTGTGTTAAATGATGAACGGCTGAAATAAATTTGGTCAGTGTGATTAGATCAATAAATGAAATAAATGTATGTTAGTATGAAAGAGTGAAATTTTTTAAAAGCTGAGGGATCGATGAAAAATCATCATGGGGTTATCGCAATGTTAACCGGTATTTTCTTGTTCTTCATTTTTTATTCTTGCGAAAGTACAAATTCCGGTGTAGGCGGAAGTGAGGTCATTAGTGCCTATAACTCATCAGAAAGCCACCGAGCCGGTGAAAACTGTATGAACTGTCATATTTCAAGCGGGAGCGGCGATGGTGTATTCAGTGTAGCCGGTACCGTTTACAATGAAAGTCGGAGTTCACCTTTGCCAAATTCTACTATAAGACTTTATTCTGCCCCCGATGCTGAATCCGATCCGCTATATGTTATCGAAGTAGATGCGAAGGGAAACTTTTATACAACTGAGAATATCGACTTTGGGGAAGGGCTTTATACGAGTGTACAGGGGCCTTCAGCAGAGATATTCATGGAATCAATAGTCACCAATGGAAGCTGTAACAGCTGCCATGGTGTAACTACTGATAGAATTTGGGGTGAGTGATATCCTGCTTTATACAAGAAGCTGGAATCCGGGTAAAATTATGGAGTTATGATAATTTTTCCCCGGGTATGCAACTTCTCAATTTCACTGAGAGCCTTGCCCGTTTCATTCAGGTCATAGGTTTTTGAAACGTGAACGCTCAGGTGTCCGTTATCGGCAAGCTCTGCAAGGTGCTCCAGCTGCACCGCGTTTGGCTCAACGAATACATACTCGAAGAAGAGATCGTCTCTCCGGTCTGGGTTGCTGTTTGTGATGGAAATCAGCCTCCCGTTCTCTTTCAGGGTATCGGCACTTTGTGCTAATGAATTGCCCCTTGAACAGTGGAAAATCATATCAACACCGCTGGGTTCGGTTTTGCGAACTGCCTCACCAACGTCTCCTTTTGAATAATCAATGGTTTCGTCAGCGCCAAGTTTCTGCATATACTCCTGATTTGAGGAGCCAGCTACGCCAATGACATTGGCACCTTTCCATTTTGCAAGCTGAATCGCCATGCTTCCAACGCCACCGGAAGCACCCAGTATAAGTACGGTTTCACCTTCTTGCAGCTCACCCGCATCAAAGAGTGCCTGGTAGGCTGTGAGCCCAACAAGCGGAACTCCGCCCGACTCTTCAGCGGTTAATCGTTCAGGTCGTTTTGCGACGTAGCTTTCAGGAATGGCAATATACTCTGCGAAAGTGCCGTCTTTAACTTCAGGCCTTCGTGCGTAGGCATACACTTTATCGCCTTCCTTAAATCGTCTTGCGGAGTGCCCCCTCTGTTTTACTGTTCCTGCCACGTCCCAGCCCGGGATGGCGGGAAAAGTTGCAGGTATAGCTTCGTTCAGCATACCTTTTGCAACAGCGGCATCGACAGGATTTACACCGGCGGCCTCTATTTGTATCAACACTTCGCCTTCACCCGGTTCCGGTTTATCTATGTTCCCGTATTTTATATTACCCGACTCTCCGAATTCTTCAAAAAAGGCTGCTTTCATTTGTGTACTCATTCTACTTGTATAATCTTGTTTGCTTTAATTTCCAGGTTCTTCTATGTGCAATAAAAAATCGGATTAATCAGGCTGAGTCAGGTTTTAAATGGCATCAGCCTGAAAATCCGGGTAAAAAATTGATAACCAACATTTGCAGTGTTTAAACCAATTCAGGCTCCTTATTTACGACATCAGGTTTCCATGCCTGCTGTGTATTATGGAGTGCTCTTTGGCCAATTTCCTCAGCTTTATCTTTGTCATCGATCAGTTCATTCGCAACGGCTAATGGAACCACTTTACTGATTTCCGTAACCATGTTTGTACACTCTTTTAGGTGATTTTCTGAAATCTCAGCAAGCGACTCATCGTCGTTTGCCAGTGCTAATGTGTGAAGCATGGTATATCCAACCGTAATCATGGATAGTGCCGTATAGTTATCGCGTGCGATTTTAGAAACCGTGTCGCTTCTGGCATTGTCGATAAGTCCGGCGACAGATCCTGCAAATGATGCCAGCTTGGATTTTATGTCACTGTTGGTTTTGCCTTCCGTCGATTCAAGGTAACTCTCCAGCTCTTTTGTATTCTTAGAAACCATTTTATCCAGCTCGTGCAGGAGGTCGATTACGATTTCATCTTTAATCGACTCCGAGCTCTTCTGTTTTTTCACAGCATTCAGAAAATGTGATTCAAGAGCAAGTAAATCAGATGTATATGTTTTTAGTGAATCTTTATCTTGGTACTTCATAATAGTTTTGATGGTTAGCTTATCATTGATTCACCTATTACAACAGGCTGCGAGTTATTCACGTTCAGAGACAGACATATAACCCAGCCTTGATTTGACCTGGGGTGACAGTGATTCCGGCATATCCGGTGATTTGAGACGCAGTCTTAGTCTGAATGCAAATGCAGGACAAAAGTAGATTCAAAAGATAGTGCCGGGTTTAATATATTTCCGTGAGTTTGTTAAGATTTACTCATGAAAAACTTTTTCTGACCTACATGTTAATCTGAAATGATTTAGGCTCACTCTTTAATCAAACAAAATAATTATGGCTGAAGGACTTCATTGGGAATGGAGGGGATTTGGCGGAGTTTCGGCACGTTTTGTGAAACAGTACTGCGGTTTGTCGCATCTCTTCGACTTGCAAACAGTAGATGATCTCTATTTATGGATACCGGGGCTCCAGGTAAACGCAAAATTTCGCACCGGCGCAGAAGGCGGGCTGAAGTTTAAACGGATCAGGAAAAAAGAAGGAGAGTTTGAAAAGTGGTTCGAAAATCCTGAAGAGCTATTTGATTTTCCTCTTGATTCCCGGGCCTGGAAAACACTGGCTGATATGTTAAAAACTGTGGATTTATCCTTACCAGAGGCCCCGGACGGTGACATTACCCGACAACATGCTGTGGAACTTCTCAGGGAAGCTGGCTGCAAGCCATTACTCGTAAAAAAGAACAGAGAGGCAAAGTCGTGGTCAGGACCAAATGGAACAGTGAAGGTTGAATGGGCCTGTATTTCGGCGCCCCGGTCTTTGGTTAGTATAGGCCTGGAAAACTGGGCCGATGAAGATGCTGAAGATGTGAGTGATGAATCGGCGAGAGAAGATCTGTCTGCCGCACTTACATTTTTTGATCTGAAGAATGAACCCCTTCAGCCCATGAATTATATAGAAGCAGTGGAAAGCTGGGCCAATAAGGCCCCAATTCTTTAAGACGAGAACAAACCCATCAATGTTGTTTCTGCAATAAAATAGTAAATGACAGTTCGGAAGGTGGATATGTCATCATAATAGTAACTGAGCCCTTCAATCGGATATCATCTCGATCTTGTCAATTAGCAGGCGGAACGACTGAGGCCGGCCATTTCCAATCAGAAAGGCCACTTCTTCAATAGAATCATGACTGAAATCCGGCCTGTTCAGGCGGCGCCCGCGGTATACCGGGTACATATCGTCCATTGGTATGTTAATCTCCTGCCATTCACCGGTGGTTTCAAATTCGTGAACGTACGCGTATTCGTATCTGCGATTGTGCTTTATTCTGAACTGGTAGGTTTTTCCATCGCCCTTAAGAAGAATGCGAATGGTTCCGTCTGCTTCTATGGGCATATCGGCCATGGGATAGCGTACCGATGAGAACCCCCCGTTATTTTCCAGGGACACGTCGCCACTAAATTCACCGTGGCCATCTTCCGTAATGGAAAATTCCCCGCTCGACCTTCCGCCCATCACTACATCATCCACAATTCTCCAGTTTCGGATATCAGAATTCTGAGTAAAATCAAACAGAGTTTCAGTACCAAAGGAAAGCATGATCAGAAGCGTAATAGACAGGTATTTCATATGGGTTGATTGTGTTATACTTCATTAAGAATACATAGTGTAAAATCGTTCCCCTGAATAGTTGATGAGTATGTTTTAAATCTTATCATATATGTAAGGTTAGGGTTTTAACCCCGGGAAATCGGTGGTGATATTGTTCCGAAAAATGAATATGTATATAATGATTTTAAGAGTCAGCTTAAGTCTAAAGTTATTTGGTTTAATATGGTGGCCATGTTTTAAACGTAACAAAGAGAGCCCGGGGCCGTAAATTTTTAATGATTTATCTTAATAGCGTCCTAAACAATAAATAAGATTTAGTCTATTGCCCCGGTCTTCAGGCCGGGGACTAAATTGATTACATTGGAAAAGGGCTTTAGCCCTAATAAGCAGGACAGTAAAGGGCTAAAGCCCTGATTTTAAGAGACTCTTCGTTCCCTGCCCTAAAGGGCGGAGCAATAGAGGATTGATTATCAAAACTTAGATAAACTTTTCCTGAACACTCAGAATCAGCATTTGTTACTGATTTCTGAATCGTTTTGGACAGGATTGGATTTATCTATATTCTGATATCTGGTAAATGTGAAATTAATATTCCCAAAACATGTCCAACCGAATATTCTCTGAAGATGAAGTCCAAAAGCTGATCAAACGGGCAGCAGAACTTGATGCAAAAAGATCGGTAGCCGGAAGGGGGAGCGGGGAAAACGGGTTAACCATTGAGGAACTAAAAGCTGTTGCTTCCGAAAGCGGACTCGATCCTGAACTCATTGAAAGAGCTGCTTTTGAAATGGAAAAGATAGCTCCCGATCATGAAGAAAAGATACGCGTTCATCGTGAGGAAATTGTATCCGAAATATGGATTGATCACACGCCCGACAGCGAGATAATGGAACTTCTCGTAACAGAGTTAAATAATATATACGGGACAACAGACGATCTCAATTGGTGGGAGAGTCTTTGGGGAACTCATCAGGGAAAAGCGAAAGTTAAGAGGACAAGAAACACAACAGAGTGGGATTATAAGACAGAAACTGGCATGTATTCGACTCGTGTGTTGATGCAGCAGCGGGGAGACCGGTTTCGCATTCGGGTGAGTAAACGTCAAGTAATGGGAATGGAATGGGATGGTGCACTCATCAGTATGATTTTGGTTATTCCTATTGCAGTGACAATCATACCGCTTGCAGGCGCAGGTAGTTTTGCGGCACTTGGAAGTGGTTGGTTCGGCATTATTGCCGCAATTTTACTTTCATTGGGCAGCTATCCTGTAATACGATACTTTTTAAAACGATCTGTAGAGAAACACAAATCTGAAGTATCAAATACCGCTCGTCAACTTTCTGAGTTTATTTTTCAATCTATTTCCTGGAAAAATCATAAAAATAAAGCCCCCGGTGAGATTAGACCTATTTCAGAAATTGAGATTCCGGATGAGCAAGAAGGGCCTGGGTCACAGACGGGCAAGCTTCGCAACAACCTGAGGGAATAGACTAAAACCGATCGTAAAGAGCTAGTTGTCGGGACACTTCATCGTATTCTGAAGGGCATGGAGAGATATAAAAATGAAACTGTCGCTAAAAATGGACGTACTTAAAGCCCGTACAGTTTCTATTTTGCCTAAACAGATGTCTTGCGTCCATGCTGAAATCATTTTATACCGCGATCCTTTATGCCCTCGAAAACATCCGTACCAACTTTTTCCACACGCTGCTTTCGGTAGTTGGCATTACCATTGGTGTTGCAGCGCTCATTATCATTCTTTCCATGATCGACGGTATGGAGGATTATGCTGAAAATCAGATCAGCAGCACTACCTCCGTTAAGGTTGTGGAAATAAGCAGCGTAACCACGCAGTCTGTTGATGGTGTTTCCATCCCCAGGGAAAAT
>DATGBT010000078.1:0-4358 GCA_035312505.1 Balneolaceae bacterium
GACATATATTACCCGATTTCCAAAGCTTTCAACTGCGTTTTAAATGTATCAGAAGTCCATTGCTATTTTACCTTTTCTGAATATGAGTTCTGATCCTGAAAATGAATATTTCAGCGATGGAATTACCGAAGAGATCATCAATGCCCTTACCACAATTAAAGGGTTAAAGGTCGCTTCTCGTACGTCTTCATTTGCATATAAAAATCGCAAGGCCGATGTACGCCACATTGGGAATCAGCTGGGAGTGGCTGCCATTCTTGAGGGCAGTATACGAAAAGCGAATAACTGGGTCAGAATTACGGCTCAGCTCATACGTACAGATAACGGATTTCATATATGGTCGGGTAAATTCGATCGTGAATTAATCGATATTTTTGAACTTCAGGATGAAATCAGCCTTGAAATTGCGGAACAGGTACGGGAAAATTTTGGACATCTGAACATAGAAAAAAAGCTTGTTGATGCACCAACCGACAACATAGAGGCATACAATCTATACCTTAAGGCACGATTTCATCACCTTAAGTGGGACGGCGAGGGTATTCGCAAAGCTATCGAGCTTTACAGTCAATGTATTGAAATGGCTCCACGGTTTTCATGGCCCTATTTTGGAGCAGCTTACTGCCATTCAATGTATGGTTCATGGACTACCAATGTGGAATCTCTGCAATTGGCGGAAGAATATATTGATAAAGGCTTTGGTTTGAATGATCAATCTTCTCTTGGTTTTTACAGCAAAGCCACCCTCTGCTTTTGGGGAAAATGGGACGTAATTCGAGGAGAGGAATTCTATAGAAAATCAATATCGATAAACCCATCGTACACTGAAGCTATTGAAGGACTGGCCGAGCTCTACACGGCCGTTGGTGATTTTGAACAGGCGATGAAGTACGCCAAAACTATTCTTAGCCTCGATCCGCTCTCTCCAAACCATCACTTTACCAAAGCAAATATTCACTATCTGTCCGGAGAATCTGCAGAAGCCATTAAGTGTTTGAACACCGCTCTTGAAATCAACCCGTTGTTCACGCACGCTATTGGGTTGATGCAGCTATGTTTGATTCAACTAAAACGAGGAGAGGATCTGGAAGAGTTTCTCAAAAACAATTCCCTCGCCGAAAGTCCGTCAATTTGCCGTAAGCTTTACCATTATAAATATCTGGATAGTGATAAAAGCAAGAAGAGCACTTCCTCTGATTTTACCAAGACAGAACAGGACAGGGAAGGCGAGCTTTTTCCATGGCAGCTTTTTTTATTGGTACACACAGGGCATTTCGATATGGCTTTAGACCATCTTGAGCACGCTGTTGAAAACAAACGCGGACAGTTTATCAATTTTATAAACACGCCCCTGCTTGATCCAATTCACGAAAATGATCGTTTTAAACGTCTGGCAAACGAAACATTTGCACCAGTCCGATACCATGACGTGGATGATAAACCAGCATCTGACATATCAAAAAACCTAATGAACAAAAGGGAAATTGAGCAAACACATGCCAGTCTGCAACGGGCTATGAATGATGAAAAGATGTTTCTTATTTCGGACCTCTCTCTTCGAAGCCTGGCAGAGGCGATGAATCTTCACCCAAACAAACTATCCTGGTTTTTGAATGATCGTGTTGGATTGAATTTTAATGATTATATAAATAGCTATCGACTAAGCACGTTTCAGGAAAAAGCCCTGGACCCAGCTAATACGAACTATACGTTGCTTGGTTTGGCCTTTGATAGCGGATTCAATTCAAAATCTGCCTTTAATGACTATTTCAAAAAGAAAACCGGAACAACACCGCGTAGTTGGCTAAAGAGAAATCAGTAAAATCGTAAATACTTGATTCTTCCCCCTTCAGATTGAAAACCATTAGCCGCATGTACTCTTTAATTACCCCTTCCATGTCTGCGATGCATGCGACCAGTACCTCGGCCTCGAAATTCAGGAAGATCAACTTCAAACAGATACTCTGCAATCAGTCTTAAATCCTCATCATTGATCATCATTGGAGGCATCAGTCCAAAACGATTCATAGCTCCGGGCATGATACTGTAATCAGCATTCGGTTCTTTTACCCAGGCTGAAATTGCGTTTATAAAATCACTTTTTGCTGGATAATCTCTCAGATAGTGCATCTTTACCATCTGAAACGGCGGTGCAAGCCGTTGCTGTCCTCTCGTTAGTGGTGAGTGGCAGGTGTGGCAATACTGTTTAATCAAAACTTCAGCATTTTTTGTACTCACTGTGTCTGCCGCTGTTTCCTTCTGAGGTTGTTGGATACCTTCATCTACGTGCTCTGCATTAATCCCAAACGATAAAAGAAGTGCCATCAATATAATTAGGGGCAGTAGTTTCATAATGTTTTCATTCAGTGAAAAGCACAGTTTCGATCGGTTATCAAAAGTTCACTTCATTTCAGAGTAAAGAACACCTGTGAATGGTACATGAAGATACATTCGAAAGGGTCAAATGAGGCCATAAATAAAAAATTTGATTAATTATGTAACATATTTTTTACATCACGTAAAATCTATCTGACCCTCAACAAAACCTACTTAGTATGTCAAAACAAGAAATGTATGCATGGACCTCCCTGCTCTCATCAATATCTGTCGTGGTAATCTACACTGTATATGCAATCGGATTGCCTGAAAACTGGGCTGAAGTTGAAAGTCAGCTGGCCTCAATATTTATAAAGGTGTTTCTCTTTGTCCTGGTAATTGAAATCGCTCTGGAGATCCTGAAGAACAAAAATGAAGTCGAAAAAGATGAACGGGATGAAATGGTTGCCGGCAAAGGGTACAGAAATGCTTATCACTTCCTGATGGTTTCAGTGGTTTTTGTGCTGTTTCAAATGATTATGGAAAATATACTCGGTTTCCAATCCTTAGTATACGGTTCGGTTTCACTGGTTCATGTACTTATTTATGTCGTTCTGCTTGCCTCTATCATTAACAGGGGGACACAGATATTTTTCTACCGCAGAATAGGATTTTAAGTGATGTCGAATTTTAAAATCGAAAATAACATTCGAACGCTACGCTTTCATTCTGGCGAAATGACCCAGGCTGAACTGGCCAAAAGGGTAGGGGTAACCCGACAAACCATCAATGCCCTGGAGGCAAATAAGTATAATCCTTCACTTGAACTGGCTTTCAGGATTGCGGATGTGTTTGATGTGGGCCTGGAAGAGGTATTTACCTATGAGAAATAGTTTATATAAAAAAACCCGGAGTGATTAATCTCCGGGTTTGTGTGAAGTGATTTATTGAATCGCTTTTGCAATGTATTGTTTTACAATTAGTCTCTTGAACTCTCCAGCTCTTCCACAATTCTTGTAGCTTCATATACATGTCGGAGTGCCTCAATCATGCCACGTACATCAACAGATACAGCACGGGCGCTTCGATCATCCAGGATAAATGTGCTTGAGCCCATGCTCTCCACATTACCGTCAAAGGCAAGTCCTACTACTTCAAGATCTGTATTCACAACTGGTGAGCCCGAATTCCCGCCAATGATGTCGTTTGTGGATACAAAGTTAACGGGAGTAGAGAGATCAAGTGTGGAAGATGGTGTGGCCCATCGATCCGGTAATGCCCATTCAGCTTCACCTGTGTGAGAATAGTGACGGTCGTACAGCCCGAAAAACGTTGTGTAGGCGGGAGCAACGGTTCCGTTATACTCATAACCGGCTACCACACCATCCTGGATTCGTGGAGAAAATGTGGCGTCTGGCGGAATCGTGGTGCCGTAAACGGCAAACCATCCGCGGCCAAGTCGGGTCTGCAGTTCACTCTCTTCCTGAGTCAGCGTCCGAAAACGTTCGCTATATTCAAACAGTGGTTCCCCAAATGTTTTGAAGTAGGACACAGCCGGATCAGAAGAAGCAGCTTTAGGATTTTCAAGGAGTTCCGTTGCCTGTTCTGCCGTTGCAAAACCGGAATTGGCAATCAGGTCCTCGGCAACGGCCTCAAACGATTCTCCGTTCGTGATCTCCACCAGATAAGGGTGATCGGCCCCTAGAATATCCTCAAGATAATTTAGATGAGTGATAATTAACTGTTCTTCAAGATAGGGAGGTTTGTCGTTGATACTCTGAATTTGGTTCTTTAACGACTCTTTCCTCTGATCATCTTCGGTACGATCCATCATTTCGTAGAAGTAAGCCCGTTGTAAAAGTGAGGCAGATGCAAATGAATTTGGCGTAAGACCCAATGATATATATGCGTATGGAACAAGAGCAGCTTTTTCATCCTGAATCTCGGCAATTCGCTCAATAATCGGGATGTATGTGTCGCGCAGTTCAGGGTCTTCATTCAGAGCTTCAATGAAGTTCTGCTCATTATCAACCTTACGTCCC
>DATGBT010000079.1:0-10079 GCA_035312505.1 Balneolaceae bacterium
GATATGCGGTTTAATATCCGTTTGATTGGGGTTCTGAACGGAATATTGATTATTCACATCCTTGGCATGCTCATCACAAGAAGCGTGGCATTTTCGGGGGCGGGCAGGGTGAGCAGCAATCGTAATGGAAAAGGGGGAAACGGGGCTATTGCTATAATACTTTTCGGAATTTCACTCATCGTAATCGGATATATCGGAATGCTATTCGGCAGAATGATTCAATCCGCAATATCCCGACAGCGAGAATATTTGGCAGATGCAGCAGCAGTGCAGTTTACCAGGAACCCAGACGGCTTGGCGGGAGCTTTAAATAAAATTGGTCGTAAATCGGAGGGAGGTGAGATTAACGACGGTCACGCGATGGAGATGAGCCATCTTTTCTTTGCAAGCAGTTTTCAGTCGGCTCTGAACAAACTGTTTGCTACGCACCCCCCGTTGGAGGATCGGATAAAAGCAATTAAACCATCTCTTGCAGGCAGTAAACCAAAAAGGAAAATTGCCGGCTATCAGAAAGTGATGAAAAGCCGTACCGGTTCGGAAGAGAACATCGGTGGAATATTTGCGGGTCACGATGCCATAACTCCTGAAGTAATTTTAGGAGCAATTGGAACCATTGGCGGGAAACAGGTTCAGGCCGCAAGCCACATCATGAAAGAAATACCTGTCCCCTTGAAAGATGCTGCACACGAACCCCTTTCGGCGCAGGCCCTGATGTTCGCTGTAATGTTTGAGGCTATAGGGAAACGCTCATCAGAGATTCCAATGTGGTTTAATGAGCTGGCCGGTACCAGTACCGTAACAGAAGTTTCCAGGCTGATGGCCCATACGAAACATGGAAATCGTTCCTGGTTTATTCCACTCGTGGAAATATCGATGCCATCACTAAAAAATATGAGTGAAGTTCAATACAGGCAGTTCAGAGAGGTGTTGAATAAACTGGCTATGCAAACAAAAAGTGATAACCTGTTTCTGTTTGCGCTGGATAAAATGGTTTCTCATCATCTGGACTCTTTCTTTTCTGAAAAAAGAAAACCAAAAATTCACCATCATCATCTTAAAACGCTGGGCCATGAACTTTCGGTGTTACTCTCAGCGCTGGCTTATGCATCTGGTAACGAAACTGAAAAAGCATTTAGCAACGGTATAAAGCCCATTGATAAGTTCATTCCTGAGGGGGTTAAACTTCTTCCTGAAGGTAAGTGTGGTATACTGGCCCTGGATAAGGCACTGAATGAGCTTTCTGCTTCTGCAAACCCTGTGAAGAAATATATCATCAGCTCGGTGATTCACTGCATAACGGCCGATAAAATAGTGACCATGGATGAAGCGGAATTAACCAGGGCGATAACTGAAGTTCTTGGGGCACCCATCCCCATAGGGGTCATACGATCAGGGAGATAGTTAATTATCAGGGGTGATTTTTTCAGGGGGAGCTGTATCCATCCTTGGAACAATGGGGACCCGATATTCCTCAAAAAAGCCCAGCCCAAGAAATGGAATAATACGTGCAAGCTTACCTAAAAATTCGTTTTGTTCTTTAAATGTTTCTTCCAAAACCATCAGCAACTGGGCATTTATCTCATTTTGCCAGTCGATACCGTAGGGGTCGTAAGCGGAATTTTCGCGGAACATAAAATCTTCAAGAGAGTGATGTCTCAAACGTTTATGAAATGTGTATATATCATCGGCACCATTCAGGTTGTAAATCTCCAGCTGTTCATTCGAAATTTCACTGTTGTATGGAGTACGAATAATTTCGTTATATCGCTTTTGCTGCTGTTCAATGGTCTGCTCCTGAGCGGTTGAATCCTGCTCCGACTGAGCATAAACGTTTAATGGCAGCATCAGAATAAAGAAGCCCAGAAGCTTGAAAAGCACTGATGCAGAAATCGTTGGATGATATAATCGATTTCTTCGAATGGTTGAACCAGTCATTTTTTGAAATGATGTTTTCAAATCGGGTAAAAAAAATAGATATAATATTACGGGCTTCTAACGTCAAAGTATAAGCTTTATTCCAATAATAGTTACAGAAGCTCCTAAATGTCAGGGTTTACCTACTCGCCAAGATATTCATCAACGAGATCGCTCCACTCATCACTTTTGATATAGTTGAGTATGATGCGGTTCATTTCGTTACGGTAGGCGCTATTCAGAGGGAGTGCTATTCCATAATATTGATCGTTAAAAGTATTAGGCAAAACCCTTACTCGGTTTTTATAATCCCGGTTGGTATAGTAACTAACAATAGGTGCATCATGTACAAATGCATCGATAGCCCCGTTTTCTACCGCCCGAAGTCCAGCATCAATGCTATTAAAGGAAGTAGCATTAATATTTTGAACCCCAAGAAAGGTGAGTGTGGCGGAATTTTGCAGTGCGCCCACACGTACATTCGGCAAGTCTTCGGGGCCGCTTACACGGCTGTCTAGCTGGGTAACGGTAAGGCTCGATGCAATGGATGCCGTGAAAAATGAGATTAGAATAATGGCTGCAAACATCCATATGAAGCCTATAATACGTCCGCCCAGTGTTCGAGGAGATTTGTCACCATATCCAACCGTGGTCATGGTGACAGCAGCCCACCAAAAGCCGCTGCCAATTCCTTCGGCCGTTGTGCCACCAAATTCGTCTCTGTTTTCATGGCGTTCAAAAATCCAAACAAGCAGGCCCCAAAAAAGTAAAAGCCCGATAAGTAACGTCACCACCCATAAAAACTCCCCTGAAAAAATAGCTTTGAACGCTTGCAAAATGCCAGCTGGTTTATATGAGACAGCAATTCCAAGACCTGTTACAATATAGGGGTGGGTAAAATCCACAAGTTCTTCCCGGTCTGCTGTAATGGTAAGAGCAGATGCCGAAGCAAAGTATGTGCTGTCGGCGGTTCCGTCTATCATATGTTGAATGCTGGTCTCTTCGAATTGGTAGTTCAGATCCAGTTCGGATGCGATATGCTCCCATAAATGAACGGTGAGTCCTGTATATTCACCGTTCTCTTCAATTACGAAGGGTGGTACTACACGAGTGCCAATAACTATTTTATCCTCCGATGTTGTTTGCGAAAAGCCATCAGAAAAAAGAATGAAAGGACCAAAGAGCAGTATCAGAAGAAGGACTTTTAAAGGAAGAAAAATTATTTTCATAATGGAATACAAGATTTAAATATGACAAAAGGATAATCAGATAAGTCAAGAACATCAATGTCGGTTCATTTGTGATCAAAAATTCAGGTTCTTAACCAGAATTAAAAAAGCAATGCAGCCGTAAATGAATCCTGTGGTTAAAAGTTTCGTACTGCTGAAAGTTGTATTATTGGCTTGATGGTAGAGGACTTGCTAAACTAAACTGACTTATGGAAACTATATTTATTGTTATCGGAGCTTTATTCATTGTTGCGGGTATTTTTGGAGCTTTTTTACCGATTATTCCCGGTCCTCCACTGAGCTTTATTGGGATTCTTATTCTTCATTTCGCAAAAGGGGATGTGTTTGGGTGGTTATTTTTGGGGTCGTGGGGAGTTGTGGTGGTTTTGGTGGCAACGCTGGATGGATTTATGCCCGCTGAGGGCGCCCGACGGATGGGAGGCAGTAAACTGGGCATTTACGGTGCACTTATCGGAGCGCTTTTAGGTCTGTTCTTTTTTCCTCCTGCAGGAATTTTAATTGGGCCGATTGTGGGGGCCTTTATTGGGGAAATGGTCGCAGGAAAACGATCAGGATCGGCCCTGAGGTCCGCAATGGGATCGTTCGTAGGTTACCTGGTTGCCACGGGAATGAAGGTGGGTGTAGCGGTTATTCTGGCTTATTACTTTGCTGTAAATATGTAAGCTTAAACTATGAAAGCCGCGTTTTTAAGCCCACCTTTTTTGATGTTGCGTTGAACTTGTCCCGCACAGATTTTTCAAGGTCAATACCCTCGTGCATGGCAATTAAATCGGCGCAGATGATGATATCCGCCAGCTCTTCGGCCAGTTGATCCTTGGTGGCACGACTGCCTTTAATACCAAGTCGTTCACGCTCAAGTTTTTTTATAATATTGCACGCTTCCCCGGTTTCGCCTGCGAGCTCGTTGCCTCTGTATGAAAGGGAAATCTGATCGTCGCTGTCCCATTCATGTTGTCTTTCGATATTTGACCGGCGTAGTTTTGAAAAGGAGAGCGGACTATTTTGTTTTTTTATATCTGGATTCATGAGGATGTTTGTGTTTAGAAATAAAAAAGCCGGCTGACCTTAATATTTCAGTCAAACCGGCTTTTATTACAAGCTAAAAAACGTGTTTCTTAGTGAGAAATCTGGCTTGCCATTATGAATAGCGGCTGACCGTCAAACACGTTGTAAAAAGGTCTGTACCTTTCTGTGTTGTAGTATTTATCTACGTCCACAACTTTACTGGTGCTGGTAACAATTTCAATACCCATCGAGCCGTACTTTCCATTGTTTAGAACTACCAACTTACCAAACTCACCTTTCATTACGTGGTCGAGGGCTATGTTCCCAAACGCCATTGGTGCAATGCTGTCAATTGCATCAGGATTACCACCACGAATCGTGTAGCCAAGCTTTTGGTTGATAGTGCCAATTTCACGACCGTTGTTGTATTTCGCAGATCGTTTTTTGATTTCGGCTGAGACAACATCACCGATACCACCAAGTTTCTTGTGCCCAAAAGCATCTGCTTCATCACCTTCGAAAATCATGTCGCGGCCTTCGATCATGGCGCCTTCAGAAATCATTACGCTAGAGTAGTTGCTTGAATTTTTGCGACGATCTTCAACCATAATTTCGGTCAGTTGCTCAAGGTCAAACTTATGCTCTGGAATCAGGCATCGGTGAGATGCTCCGGCAAGTGTAGGCAGCATAGCGGTAAAACCTGCGTAACGGCCAAATACTTCCATTACCAGGAAGCGTTCATGAGAGCCGGTTGGGGTTCTCAGATCGTTTGCGAGCTGTATTGTTCGGGAAATGCAGGTGCTGAACCCGATACAGTAATCCGTACCCGGCACATCATTATCCATTGTTTTTGGTATGGCAACCACGTTAAATCCCTCTTTGTGAAGGCGAACTCCATAGCTGAGTGTATCATCACCGCCAATGGGAATCATCGTGTCGATACCCATGAAGTCTAAATTTTTAAGCACCTCTTCCGTAAGGTCGTTTATATCATCCGTATATTTATCTTTGTACTGATCCGGCATGTCTGCTTTCGAAACCTTGCTCGGATTTGTTCTTGAGGTATGCAGAAATGTACCGCCTGTGCGGGCGGCTTTCGTTACGACTTCTTCAGTCAGCTCAAAATAGTTTTTGCTGTTGTCTGCATTTTCATCGCGAACCACATCAATTAAACCACCCCAGCCGCGACGTATACCAATTACTTTATATCCTTCGCGGATGGCCCGTACTGTTACTCCCCGTATTGCAGGATTTAATCCGGGTACGTCACCACCACCCGTTAAAATTCCTATTACTCCTTTTATCTTGTTTATGTTAGCCATAGTTAAGCTCTGTGCTGTTTGTTTAGAATTATCATAAAATATTAGTACCCCTTAATATAAAATTATCTATTGAATGATGAGTAAATAGTCTGTTAAAAATAAATGTTATGTTGTGGAAGCGGTTTTAATTGAATTCAGACCTGTTAAGCACTCTACCTGTTCATCGAAAAACCTTTTTAATCTCGCTGATATGTGGATATTTTCATGGGTAATAAAATATCGAGTATATACATAAAACCCTTCAACGATGAATGAGCCGTTTCCGAATATTTTTGTGAATGTGAAGAATCTTTACAGCTCTCTCGAGAACAGTATTGATGCGTTAAAAAACGATAATCAGAGAGTACACAAAGCCAGGGAAATCGTTGAGAATGCACTCAGTAAAGGAGCTCCGCATTACGGAATAAACACAGGATTTGGAGCCCTGGCAACCAAGAGGGTTTCTGATAGTCAGCTTGCTCAGCTACAACGTAATCTGGTTTTGTCGCATGCCGTTGGTGTTGGCAACCTTGTCCCGAAGAAGATTTCGAAACTGATCCTGCAGCTAAAAATTCACTCTCTAGGTTTGGGGTATTCAGGGGTTTCACCCGAGACCTTTAACAGGCTGCTGTTTTTTCTTCAAGAAGACCTGATTCCTGTGATCCCTGAAAAGGGGAGTGTAGGTGCATCTGGTGACCTGGCCCCATTGGCGCATATGTCGCTTCCCATTATCGGGTATGGAGAGTTCTGGAATAGGGAGGGAACGGAAACATTAAATGCCGCAGAAGAACTTCAAAAACGATCGCTCTCACCCATCGACCTTCAGCCAAAAGATGGGCTGTCTTTAATTAATGGTACTCAGCTTATGTGTGCTTATGGTGCCTGGGTACTGGAAAAATCTCTGCATTTACTTAAAGTGGCAGATATAACGGCAGCTATGAGCCTGGAAGCACTGCAGGGAAGCATTATACCATTTGATACGCGAATACATCAGATACGCCCCCACGAAGGACAACGGATAACAGCTGAGAACATTCGATTTCTGCTTGATGGAAGTGAAATTCTGGAGTCGCACAGAAACTGCGGGAAGGTACAGGATCCTTACTGCCTCAGATGCATCCCACAAGTGCACGGAGCCAGTCGGGACGCAATATCTCATTCGATTAACACGGTAGAAACGGAGATTAACTCTGTAACGGATAACCCCCTGGTATTTGAAAATGGCGATATACTCAGTGGTGGTAACTTTCACGGGCAGCCTCTGGCACTGGCCATGGATTACGCAAAAATTGCCCTGGCGGAATTGGCCAGTATCTCTGAGAGGCGTACCTATTTACTTCTGGGCGGACACGACGGGCTTCCCAAGCTTTTGATGGAAGAAACAGGCATAAACTCCGGGTTTATGATACCGCAATACACATCAGCTGCACTGGTATCTGAAAATAAGGTTCTTTGCCATCCGTCATCCGTAGATTCAATACCCACAAGCCTTGGACAGGAAGATCACGTGAGTATGGGCAGCATCAGCGCACTGAATCTCCTTAAGGTATTTGAAAATGTTGAGACGGTTCTGGGCATTGAGTGCTTTACAGCAGCGCAGGCTCTCGACTTCCGGAGCCCGCTTAAACCGGGACGGGGTGTGGATATTGCCCATAAACAGGTCAGAAAAGAGATAAAACACGCCAGCGAGGATCACTATTTTATGGAAGATTTGGAAACAATTATGGACATAATTCGCCGAAAAGAGTTTGTTAGCAGGTTAGATGGTACTGAATACCAGATCCAGTAAGAAGCCAGATAAACAAGTCGAAAGAGGTATGGCAACAGTGAATAAAAACAGAAGATGGATGATTGCGGGACCAACGGCTTCGGGTAAAAGCTCTTTGGCAATAGAGCTGGCAAAGAAGACAGACAGTGAAATTATTTCTGTAGATTCGCGGCAGTGTTACCGTAGAATCAATATCGGTACGGCCAAACCTGAAAAAGAGGAGATGAAGCCGGTAGAACATCATAACATTTCGGTTTTGGATTTGACAGAGAATGACTCCGCAGCTGATTTTATGAAGCGCGTGAAACAGTATGAGCAGGAAATGAAGGGCCGGGGGAAATCGATAATTTATTGTGGCGGGAGTACACTGCACCTGCAGTCTATCCTTCGTCCGCTGGATGATATGCCTGATGCCAACCCCGATTATATTCATGAGCTGAACGAGCAGATCGAATCTGACGGAATTGAGCAACTATATAAAAGGTTGCAAAAAGTTGATCCCTGGTATGCAGAAAAAATGGATGGGATGAACCGCCAGCGAATTATTCGCGCCCTCGATGTATGGATGCAGACCGGTAAACCATTCAGCAGTTTTCATCAGGACAAAAAAATTATACTTCCGGACAATCTGGAGGTTTTTGTGCTTCATCGACCCAGGAAAAAACTACACGAGCGAATTTCTGTACGGACGGAACAGATGATGGAAAGGGGCCTGGTAGATGAAACGGAATCTATTTTATCAGATGGGTATAGCCCCGAACTCCAGGCATTCAATACGGTGGGATATAAAGAGGTTATTGCGTTTCTAAAAGGTGATCTTTCCTATCATCAAATGGTTGAAGATATTAAAACATCAACCCGCAGATATGCAAAACGGCAGATTACCTGGTTTCGGAAATGGGAGTTTGCAAACTGGCTGGATGTAGATGAGAACTCTCAGGAAGAAGCCATTACAAAAATTCTTAAAACCCGAAATAAGTTTCGATAATATAGTTTGCTGTAATTAAAGGGAACTAATAAGGTGGCAATCCATACCAATAGAAATGACACTTATTAATTCAAAGCATCATTTTTTATGAAAACATTTTTTAAGATTTCAGCTTTTCTAATTGCTGTTACAGTATTGAGTACTCAAGAAACTAATGCGCAGGTGAAAGCAGGAGTTGGATTGGCTTTTGGGAGTGAGATAGAGCAGGTTGGGATTCAGGGGGATTTACATTACCGGCTTGCGAACGTTCCTGCTATTCAGCTGGGTGGAGGATTTACTTATTACTTTTCTGAAGATGCCCAAGATTTTTATGAAGTAAATTTTAACGGGGCTTATATTTTTTATGAAAAGTTTATGTTTAAATCGTACGGGTATACAGGATTAAACTACAGCCGTTCGAGCATGGCACTTGAAGGCTCTGATCTCTCAGAAGATGCATTTGGATTAAACGTTGGAATAGGTGCTGAATATGACTTTGGAGGACTCTTCGCATTTGGGGACTTAAAGTATGTAATTAGTGAATTCGACCAACCTGTCTTTTCTATTGGCCTGAGAATTCCATTCGGTGGTAGCTAAGTTCTTATTCTTTTACCTGTAATTGCTAGCGGCTGAGCCTGATAAAGGTTAACTTTACCCTGAAAATTAATCAACAATCCATATGTATAAAGCAAAAGTAAATATTACTCTCAGAAAATCCATTCTGGACCCGAAGGGGAAAGCCGCTCATCATGCATTGCAAAATCTGGGAATGAGTGCCGTTCAGAACGTTCGAATTGGGAAATTTATTGAATTGGATATTGATGCCCCCACAAAAGATGAAGCTTATAAACAGGCGGAAGAGTCGTGCACAAAGCTACTGGCCAATGAGGTGATGGAGGACTATCAAATTCATATTGAATAAATACCGGTTTATGTTAATGCCTTATAACTCAAATAAAGTAAAGGTAGCCGCGCAGACCAAGCCCGGAGGCACACCCGAAGTAGAAACAGAGGAGAAAACCGAAGAGGAAGATTCTGTTGAGACTCCCTGGAGGCTTATTCTTTTTGATGATGATATACACACCTTCGATGAGGTCATTCATCAGCTGATAAAAGCTCTTGGTTGTAGTGTTGAAAAGGCCAGGGAAATGACGTTTAAAGTCCACAATGATGGAAAAGCACTCGTCTATGAAGGAGCGTTTGAAGAGTGTTTGAAAATTAATTCTGTGTTACAGGAGATTCAACTAATTACTGAAATAAAAGGATAGAACACCGTGTCGAAAAAAATTGGAGTAATCGTATTTCCGGGATCTAATTGTGATCATGACGCTTACCACGCCATGAAACATGTTATGAATGCAGAAACAACGTTTTTGTGGCACAAAGAAAATGAAGTGCAAGATTGCGACTTACTGTTGGTTCCCGGTGGTTTTTCCTACGGAGATTATCTTCGTTCAGGAGCTATTGCACGATTTTCACCCATAATGAACGCCGTGAAAAAGTTTGCTGCCGCCGGTGGCCCTGTTTTAGGTATTTGCAATGGGTTTCAGATTTTATTGGAATCCGGGATGCTTCCAGGTGCGATGTTGCATAATGAAAAGCTCCGGTTTATTTGCAGAAATGTGCATATACGTGTAGAAAGTACCCGCTCTTCGTTTACGGGCGGCCTGAAGAAAGGAGATGTGCTGGAAGTTCCGGTTTCTCATGGTGAAGGTAATTATTTCATTGATAAAGACGGTTTGGCTTCACTTGAGAATAATGACCAAATAGCTTTCAGATATTGTAATGCAGATGGTAAACTAACGCCGGAGTCGAATGTAAACGGTTCAGTATCAGCTATTGCCGGAATAACCAACAGCGCGGGGAACGTACTG
>DATGBT010000080.1:0-5257 GCA_035312505.1 Balneolaceae bacterium
TACCGCAGATACAAGGAAAATGATGTCGAGCGATAGTTGTCTATGCGAGACATCATTTGACGCAGTAGATGCGGTGAAATTGGAAATCCCGGAGGGTTTCAAATTTTTTGATCAAAAAATGATTCAATATCCTGAAAATAAGTTAAAAATTAAACCTCCAAAAAATTGAAACGCTCAATTTAGGTAAAATTTTGTTGCCATACCGGGGAGGTTGCGAACAATTTCCCCGAAATAAACGATTAATGCTCAATAATTATCAGGATTGAATCTACTCAAACCATAATTTTGTGCTGCTCCCCTAACCTTGAAATATTGTTTTATCCGCTCTGCCTAAGTTTGCGCCATAAGAGATTCCACTTGACATTGCTCCAGTAATCAAAGAGGTCCCTGCGGCATAAGTGGCTCCAGCACTACTTCCAAGATTTCCAGTCTTTCGGTATTGGTCATAGTGGTGTACCCATGCACTTACACAAGCCCCACCAACCACGAGTAAAGATCTAAACCCAAAAGATTCACCCTCTGTTTCCTTCATCTCTTCGTTTATGATTTCCGGGGATGTCCCCGGAACTAAAACTAGCCGCTCTAAGCAATTTTTTTAATTTTTCTCAGTTCCTTGGTATACCTATTGGACTTTTTTGATAATTTGACTATTTTGCGGTATTTTTTGTTGCAGGCGTTTTCATTGTATGGATGCTTCCGGCCTTCCTTCCACCCTCTGTTGTATAAATCAGCACTGACCTGGGTTCCATTATCATTGGATTCCATAAGGGCGTTATAATACGGACTCCCTTCACCCACATAAGATTGCCAGGAAGAAACTCCGGCCGCATTACCGGCTATCCAGCCCATATTTTGGATAGCTGCTTTGCGAAGCCTGCGGATATCTATTTGGTGGAAGTGTACCACCAATGGCCAACTCCAGGTGATGAGTAAATAGCAGATCCAAAAACCTACAATTATGGACAAAATGTTGTCTATCGTTAATATTTCTGTATACGTTGCAATGAAAAAACATAAAACAGCCACTGGAAGGAATGGAAGAGTGGAGACAATAATACGTGGTTTCCAGTCTCTTGGTTTTCTAATCAACCAGCGGCCAACATAGCAAGCAATCGCTATATTTGGAATTAATATGGATGCATAGTTTTCCATTGTTAACCTTGTAAAAAGTCTTGCGTTTCATGATACCGGAGAAGTTATGAACAACCTCTCCGGAAGAAACAATTGTTAATCAATAATTATCAGGGTTGAATTTACTCAGGCCATAATTTTGCGCCATTCCTCTGGCCTTAAAATATGTACTTCCAAGCCTGCCTAAGTTTGCGCCATAAGAGATTCCACTTGATAGTGCTGTGGTGATCATGCTGGTTCCGGCTGCATAAGCTGCCCCAGTACTACTGCCAAGGTGCCCGGTCTCGCGGTAGTGAGCATAGTGGTGCGTCCAAGCACCCACTGCGCCGGATATAACCACAGCGGCAGCGAACCCTAATAATTCACCCTCGGTTTCCTTCATCTCTTCATTTGAAAGGCAGGCGACTTTAAGGCGACTCATGTCTTGTGCTTCAAACATTCTGGCCATTTTTTTTGTGCTGGTGCCGCTTGTCAGGTCTTCTGCCAGGGCAGCCCCCGGCACAGAAAAAATCAGGGTGAAAGTGACAATAAATGCGATGATACCGTTTTTCATAAATCCTCCTTCTGTTTTCAGGTTTGCGGTTAGTCGTCCAGCCGTACGGCCGCTGATATCAAAAGCAACAACTTGAACTTTATGTGTTTTTGAAAATGGCGCCTTATTGTCCAGGCCGCTCATTGGCTACTCAAAATCCATGCGGGGTCTGCTGGAAATTAATTGGTTAACCAGATCGGTGCGGGCGGGAATTTCAAGAAAATCTTTATTGATTTCAGAATCTCCCAATATCCCCAGTATTTTACCCTGCAGACTGCGGTCATCTCGGGTATCAAAACATTTTTTAAACCTTTGTGCGCGCATTTTTATATTGCCGAAAGTCGGATCAGCAAGGTGAACAAATTTGTCAGAAACTCCTTTGAAAACAGAAAAATGTTCAGTCCCCCTGATATCCAGATAGACAATGACAGGATGCTTTAGATTTTTTAGGGCCTTAGCGGACAAGGCGATTCCGGTGGCTTCATATCCTTTCTTTTGTGCAAAAATCTTCAGATCATAGAAAGATATGTTAACCTTCTTATCGAACGTTTTGATGGAATCTGCGCCAACATCTTTTATTTCAAAAATCCAGTTTAATATGTCTGCTTCCTTGATTTCTTCATTGTAGTAATGTTTAAGTATGGTAGCGAGCGCGCCGGAACCGCATGAAAAGTCCTTTTTTTGTTTGACTATGCCTTCGTTTTTAATCTCCAGCCAACTCCGCCCTTCCAGTTTATGCGTCATGCTTCTGTTGAAACGGGTTTTCAAGCCTTGAGAAACAGCATGTTTTGCCGGAATAAAACAGAATGTTGTTATAAGCATTAGAAATATCACTGAAAAATATTTATGAGGGCAGTTAGAAAACATAATTCAACTCAAAAGAAGCGGACGATTGACTCATCCCGCCGGTATCTTCATATTCAAAATTTATATCCAGGATTAATTCCCCATTGATTTCGTAACCACATCCAATAATAAACGGCAAACCGGTTCTCGTGGGATCAACTTTTTCTTTGTCCAGCTTTGAACTACCTTGAATGTACCACTCAAAACCCCAATAAACGGTAGTGTAAGGGTTTACTATGAAGTACAGAACCGGAGACAGGCTGAATTTTTCTCCTGGGTCAATGGAATGCTCACCCTTCTCTCTTTCGAGAAAAATGGTATATTGGCTGTCGAGGCTGAAGACCACGGGATCAATCGTGTAATAGGTCACAGCTCTGGCTGAATAGGTTTTAAAATAGCTTTTTTCAAAGCCCTGGGGAAATTCGGTGTTATCTACCATGTGAGCATTAATGGAAGTTATAAGGGCCGGATACTCATTCTCTTCTTTTATTTGATACATAATTTCCACACCGGCATTATTGAATTCGGTTGCCTGCTCATAGTTGTATTCATCTTGCGCGGAATCTCTGCTGAACTCGGTATAGCCGCTGCCGAATGCCGATATTTCCAGGTCTTTCCATAGCCCGTATTTCAGCCCCAGGTAGTAATAGAGCCGGTCTGTATTTGTTGTCCATTCATTATGATCGTAAACGGCTATTATATTTCCTTTCTGCTCAATGAGCTGATTGGCAAACTCATCTTCTTTTTTGTGCAGACTGTTATAGGATAAAATAAAATCGATTTCCCAGTCCCGCTCTTCAGCGATCAAATCCTCTATTTTGACCGGTTTATCCGCAGTGCTCATGTCCGGAAGAAACACAATAAAAAGCACTGTCGAAACAACAACTTTGATCTGTGTGTACAAATTGGCTGCCTGCATCTTAGGACTTTAAAATTTTTATAAATTTTCTATAGCGGCATTTCCGCCGTCTCAGCGGCGTACCTTTGTCGCAATGGCGCTATTTTTATCAAAAAGACAGTTTAGACGGAGCAAAGCATGGATTGTGCCAATTATTGAGGCTTGCCCGGCAGCGGTTTTATATTAATGGATTGTTTTTTATTATAACGGGTTATGGCTTTGCTGCAGGAATGATGAACACAACTGGAAAAGAAAAAATCCGAAAATATTTTCGAAAAATAGTAAAAATATTTTCGGATCAATTAATGGTGACGGTCTCTCAAATTCCGCAAATTCCGCAAATTCCGGGGACACCATCCCTAATTTTTAGCTTTTCCTCATTTTCCTTGTATCTGCGGCAAACTTGAAAATCGCTCAATTTAGGAACAAGTTTTGCTCGTACCGGATTATTTTCAATATAACGCGTACACGCAAAAAGATAGGATTCGTCCATCACGTAAGATGCAAACCGGTATGAGGTAAACGTGGTTGGGCATTAGGCAATAGGCCCATATATCAATGCAGTAATGACCCCACCATTGGGCCATCAACTCAATATAGGCATCGTAATCCGCATCAGAAAAAAGGTCTGCTGGCGCCTGTTTCCCCGTTGCGTCATGTGATGGGGGAATCCCGGGGCGATAGCTCTTGCTATTCTTGCCATTTATTTTTTATAGGAACTTTTGAAGGTGGTAAAAATTAATATGGTGTCCCCGAATTTAGCGGCGGCAGCCTCTTTAGCAGATGAAATGCAGGTGCCGTAAAGGATCAATCACTGGAACCGGAAGGGGGCAGGGGTGCGCCTTCAAAAAAACCTGATTTGAGAAACCGGATTACCATGGCTGCGGTTTCTTTTCTTTGATGGATTTCTTTGTGGTTGAACGGTACTACGGCAAAGTCGTCCAGTTCCGGATAATACACGGATTTTACCTCGACCCGGCCGTCGTTTTCATCTTCAAGCAGCCGGCCGAGGACAAGGTTGCCCTTATTTCCTGCAATTGCGCCTATCCTGGTTTCTTCGGGATCAGAAAGCTCCAGCTCGGAGATTTTTTCCGGCCTGAGGGAGTCGAGGGTCGCAAAGGTTTCCACCAGCAGATCCGAAATTTCTGCAACCATGCCCGCAAGCTTACTGCCCCTGTTGGGCGTGGCGATTAGAACTGCACGATCCACCCGCCTGTGCTCCGGGTAATGAGACAGAAAGTAACGGATCACCAGCCCACCGGTGCTGTGTCCCACCATTGCAACCGGCTCGTTATCAATCAGTCCGGATACGACATCTTCCACCTTTTCAGCGAAAATGTCTGAAGCCTCTTGTACGTGATCGAACGTCAGCGGCAGATCAACATTTACTGCCCTGTATCCGGCAGCTTCAAGAAAATCAGCAAGAGGTTCCATCTCTCCGGCGCCATTGCCGTAGCCATGCACGAGAAACACGGTTTTCGCGGGCGGGTTGTTTCTGCTGTGCCCCTTTGAATTCAGCGCGGGGTTGTCGCAGGCGCCTATCAACAGGGCCAGCAAAAGCCCCAGTGCAAGTATGCGCAATTCCGGGGACACCATACTAATTTTATCCTTTTTTCGGCCGACCTGGCTTTTGAGGTTTTAAAGGGCGGCCGAGTTTTATTTCCAAGCGTTCAACAAATGCCTCGTTTCCAAAGGGGCGGCCGGTCCGTTCATGCCTTCTTAATAACTCTGCATTTTCTTTTGTTAAAGCTGGAGATAAAAAATCAGACCAGTTGTTTTCTATCATTTTAAGCAACGGCTCGACTTTTACGAGTCGATCATTTTCCCCTTTGATGTGAGCGCCTGCGCTG
>DATGBT010000081.1:0-8506 GCA_035312505.1 Balneolaceae bacterium
GCTTCACGGCTGCGCCCCGAAAGTTTTTCATTGGCTGCTTTGTAATAAAGTGCTTTTCTGGCAATCTCATCATCTCCGTCCGTAGCCTCTGCAAATGATCGCGAAGCCCAGTGAAAAATGTCCTGCTTGTGAAATACCCAGCCAAGACCATAGTGGGCAATCCTGGCTTCAGGGTTTTCAGGATCTACACGCCTCAGATATCTTCGGTAAAACTGTGTGGCATCAGCATATTGGTTTAGAGCATTGTGGCTCTCCGCTATCAGGTAGAGTGCTTTGGTTCGGTTCTCTTCATCCAGGTAGGGTAAAGCATCTTCAAAAGCTCTTATCGCTTCCGGAAACTTCCTCTGTTGATAGTACGATTCTCCAAGGGCTGTCCCGATTCTCTGGGTCATCGCATTTCGGGGATGTCGTTCCCTCAGTAGTTCAAAGGCTTCAGAAGCTTCGGCGTATTTCTCTTCTTCCAGGTAGAGGCGGCCGCGGGCATATAGCGCCTTTGGTGACCAGACGCTTCTGCCGTGTTCATCAGAAAGTGTTAAAAAGTAATCTCTGGCTAAATCGTAGTCCCCCATTTCTGCGGATGTTTCACCCAGTGTATAGTAGAGCTCAGCTCTCTCATTATAGGACTGCGGGTAATTGAGCGCGCGGTCCATCGTACGCACGGCCCGTTCATACTCTTCCTGCACCAGCCACTCTTCCCCAAGCTCCCGAAGAAGTACAGCAGAACGGTTGCTATTGGGATATTTCTGCAAAAATCGATCGGTGTGGGCTTCGGTACCCGAAGAATCTACCATGAACAGAGACCGGACAATAAAAAATTCAGCTGCTTCTGCTGCAGAGGTACTTACCCCGCTTTCAATAGCTTTCTCAAACTCGGGTATAGCTTCGGCATACAGTCCCTTGTTAAATAGATCCAGCCCGGCCTGTAGTTCGGCTTCCTGCGACGGATAGTTATCCTGCGAGTAACTTTTGCAGGGAATGAAAAGAAACAGAAAAAGAGGCCATACAAAAAATAGAAATCTGCTCATGGAACAATCGTTAAATATTGGCATGCGATTAACATGAATGAATATATAAACTCGACAGCTTTTGTTCCTGCAAGATCAAAGAAATTTATAGATCGAGATATCGGATAAGCTCATTCGCCCTGGAGGTCATATCAACCTGCAGCAAATCCTGTTTTGCAACGCTGGTAACAACAAATCCATACCTCTTGAGGGATGAGGTGATTGCAGAAGTATCCTCCAGATTGAGTTTAATCGATACCTGAAGAAGTGATTCTTCATCTTCGGGCTGTTCTACGGTAAGGCCAAGAATTTTTGCATTTTCTGTTTCGATGAGGTGCACCAGTTTAGAGAGGGTAAAATCAGGCTTTTCCATCATTATGGTAATAACAGAGCCCGATGAGCCGATATTGAGCATGGCTGAGAGAGCTTCAAGTACACTTTTCTTTTCGATGATGCCCTGGTACGTTTCCATCTCATCCGTTACGGCAAGTATACGTACTTCATGCTGAAGCATCTGCCGGGCAACTTCAAAAACATGCTGTGTCTTAAAGGTATAAAGCGCAGGCCGCCACTCCACATCACTTAGCTTTGTTTTTACATCTGAAATATTGGCAACGGTTTCGAATAGTACATGGCCTATCACCTTTTTGGTAGACGGTTCAATAACGGGCACGCTTGAGGTTTGCCAAGCGTCCATTTTGGCGATAGCGGATGATACGGTATCATCCGGTTTCAGCGGTTCAAAATCCCGGTTTATTAATTTTTCAGCTAACACGTTCAATCTCAATAGAGGGTTCAATTTCAGTGAGCATGGCTTCAAACCTGTCTCGGTGTTTAGTTGAAGCACTACCTTTTATTTGTACCTGGTTTCCTTCAAATTGTTCTTCTTCTATTATCGCATTCTCATGTAAATACGCGACCGCTTTATAATGGCTAAGAGGTAATACATAATTAAATTTAACATAATCTTCTTCGATCAAACTTTCTAGTTTGGATTGAAGCTTTCCAATTCCCAGGGATCGATGAGCTGAAACAAACAGCGCTTCCGGATACTGTTTCTTTAAATCAATCAGTTTTTCCGGCTCCAAAAGATCAATTTTATTAAAAACAAGAATCGTTTGGCGGTTACTCATCCCGAGCTCTTCGAGTGTGGATTGAACAACTTCTATGTAATCTTCAACCATTTTCCCGGATGCATCAATCACGTGCAGCAAAATATCTGCATCCCTGACTTCATCAAGTGTTGATTTAAAGCTCTCAATTAAGTGGTGAGGGAGTTTTCGAATAAAACCAACGGTATCAGAAAGCAGTACCTCATGATTTTCAAGCTCAAGACGCCGAACAGTAGAGTCGAGTGTAGCAAAAAGTTTATCTTCGGCAAGGACATCTGTATCTGTCAGTTCGTTCATCAATGTGGATTTACCTGCATTGGTATACCCAACAAGAGCAACTCTTACGGTCTCTTCCCGACCTTTTCGCTGAGTAGATCTCTGTGTATCAAGTTTATCCAGCTTCTCTTTTAACGTTGCTATTCGTTTACCAATTAACCGTCTGTCTGTCTCGATCTGCGTTTCACCGGGACCTTTGGTACCAATACCGCCTTTTTGCCGTGAGAGGTGAGTCCAGAATCGTGTTAATCTGGGCAGTAAATATTGAAGCTGCGCCAGCTCGACCTGAGTTTTCGCAGCTGCCGTTTTCGCACGTGATGCAAATATATCCAGGATAAGGCCGCTTCTGTCCAGCACTTTTACTTTTGTAGCTTTTTCAATATTTCTTATCTGTGTTGCACTCAGCTCATCATCAAAAATCAATATATCAGCATTTTTTTCAGCAACCTGCTGTTTCAGCTGATGTAGTTTTCCCTTACCTATATACGTTGTGGGATCAGGGTGTGGCCTGTTTTGCAGCTCCTTATCCACAGTTTTTGCACCTGCTGTTTCACTGAGCATACTTAACTCATTCAGATATTCCTCAGCAAGCCATCGAGGAGTTCCGGGCCCAAAAAGCCCCACCAGCAGTGCTCTCTCTTTTTCAAGTGTTGGTTTTCTATAGTCTTCTAACAAATTATATGAGTGTAATATTAAAAAAAGTTATTCAAAAGCTTTAAAATCGAAGGAAGTGTCAACTACGGGCGTCATGGTTTTGCCAATCTTCAAATCTATTACTTTATTAAATTTATCTGTTTTGCTGTCCGGCACAACCAGCTCAAGGCGAATAATTTTTCTGTCGCGGGTATTTCCGGGTACAGCCTGATAAATAAACACAAATTCGGACCCTTTCGATGCAGGTTTTTCCACATAATCATTAATTTGATGCCAGGCTATCGTTTGTGAAGGATCGTTGATGTTTTTCACGATTCCGTGGTCGGTAATATATGATTTTGATGTAAAATAGCTCGACACAAACCAACAAAAGCCCATCCAGCTGTAGCTGGCCATTATGTTAAAAAACTGATCAATCTCCAGAACAACCACAATGGTTGTAATAATGAGTGAAAATCCGAGAAAAAGGGTTGAGAACAGGGGATATCCGTTCAGTTTCCCTGATTTCCAGCTAATACGAATATTTCTCAGGCGAACCGCATTCGCAACCGTATATACTGCAAGAAATGTAGACCCCAGCGTAAAGATCGCCAGAGTAAGAACAAATATGCTGTGAATGTCCGTTGTTAAATTCATTCAATAATCTCTGCTTTATAGTGGCGTGAAATTAACGATTCTGCTATTAATAACGTAAATGCCAATAAAATAAACCAATACCAAATTTCGTGCCCAAAAGTGGCGCTCTGCAGCTCATTTTCATTTCCGGTTCCGGATAAATCCACATTCAGCACATTTGCGTTTTCGAACTGATTCTTTATGAGTGCACTAAATTCTGATGATGATAACGTCTGCAGATCCGATTCCATTGCGTGTTGATTTACTCCAACAGTAGTCTTTTTTTCATCGTTTTCTACCGTTAGCCATCCGGGCGTCCATTCAGTTCCGCTGTAGGATAGCACCGGTCCCTGGAAAGTCTGGCTGATACTCGGAATAATTTTCTCACCGTTTTTTATAAATCTTGCACTCTCTGCATCTCCATTGAACTGTAGCGAAAACTCGCTGCCCAGTGCGTGCGTTACCAGTTCTGCGTCAGAGCCCTGCATCAAATAATTAATCATACGATAGAAAAATGGTGCATAAAACGGTTTTACAGGGAAATTCGACCATCCCGGATCACTGCCAATCGCTGAGTAGATCATTTTCCCCGTTCCAAGCTTCGACTCAACAAACATCGGGCTACCCAGCCGGTTTTGCAGCACAGGTATTTCGTTTGACCCCATCTCAATCTGAAGATAATAGAAAAGCTCCGGGCTGTTCAGTCGAATCTCTTCATTCTCGTTTGTCTCAAAAACCGTTTCAAGCATCGGATGCCCGTCATTGGGTTCATCAATTCTGTCGATGGAGTTGAACGAACCGTAACTCCCGATAACATCTGTATAGCTTCCCGTTCCCGCAAAACTTAAAAACCGGTTGTAACTATTGAGACTGCCTTCAGCTGCAGGCAAAAATAACAGGCCTGCACCTGTCTGCACGTGGTCGACCAGTGGCTGTGTAATATAATCGGGCACGGTACGCAGACCGTCAATCACAATAGCGTTATAGTTGTCGAATTCCGACACCGATACATCATCAAGCTCAACAAAATCAACCTTAAATACGTCCCTGGACTGAGATGCCGCAATCAGCAGAGGTCGCAAATAGGATTGAAATCCGGAACCTGACCGGTCTTCATGAACTACGAGTACCTTTTTTTCCTCCGGCTGTCGAATTGCAGCGTAAAACGTATTGTCAAAAGTTAACGCATCTCCTTCGAGAATAAGTTCAACCGGTATTACATCTCCGCCGATGTCCGGAACTGAAAGAACTTCTTCGAAGGAGTCTCCTGTATTCAGGTTAAGACTCTGCTGAGTTATCAGTTCGCCGTCTATACGCATAGACAGAAATGCGTTGTTCACCGCCTGGTCAGAAAAGTTTTCTACCGTAATACGCAGCTGCTGGTCTCCTGTAATTTCGGTCTGCACGTTTTCGAGCAGGACTTCTGAGAATGAAAGGTTGGGTACACGGGCGTCCCCCAGCTTTATAGCTTGAAAATAGACATTACCGGTATCTTCACCGATTTCATTTCGAAGTGCTTCAAGCTGTGATGCCTGCCCGTCTGTAATCAGGTAAAAAACCTTGTTGGGTTCATCAGCCTGCATCAAAGCTTCTGTCTCAGAACGAATGCGGTCAGCGAAATAATTACCGGCATTTACAGTTTCAATGTCACCAATTCGCCGATTGGCAGCGGGTGGAGATAGCAGTGGTGCATTAAGCGCTTCACCATTTGTAATATTCAGGGAAAATCTGGTTTCGTCTTCGGCCATATTCACAATTTTACCGGCAATCTCTTTTGCCTGCTCTATAAAAGGGCCGTTTTGATCGACACGATCCATACTCGGGCTGTTATCTATTAGTATGGCAATAGCCTTGGGCTGGGATTGATCTGACCAGCCTACATTTGGAGGTAAAAAAGGACGTGAAGCTGCTATCACAAGCATTATAATGGCGAGTGCACGAAGGGCCAGTAACAGCCACCGTTTTATTTTTATTTTCTTAAGAGCCGTACTTTTCAGTGCATCAAAAAAAGCCAGCGTAGAAAAAGAGATCTTTTTTGGTTTCCTTATATTCAGCAAATAGATTAACAGCGGTACACCCACCGATAATAGTGCAAAAAGAAACAGGGGATTTAAAAAGCTCATTAATCGAAAAGTTTTTACCTTAGCAGACAAACCATACGAAACAAACGTGTTCGTATGGGGTTAAGCTATGGTTATAACCGAACTGTAACAAACATATTATTTGTAATCCATTGTCTTCTCAACAACCGGCTCATCAATTTTTACTTACCAGCCTTATAATTCTACTGTTAGCGGGTTGTTCCTCTCCATCTGTTGAAACCTGGGAACAGATGGTACCAAACAAAACGCTGGCTATTTTACCGGCGGAACCGGGAACCGATATCAGCACTTTGCTTGCTGAACCATACATCCCTATGCTCGATGACATTACCCCGTCGGCTATTCAGCTCGCTTCCTCCCTTTTCCCCGACGAGTCCCCTGCCTCCATTTCCATCTACGCGATGCTTCTCTACCCCGATACCTCCACCGACTGGCAGCCCGTTTGGATTGGACAAACAGCCAGCGGCACAATTGAGCAATTGCAGGACCGTTACACAAAAAAATATCAGCAGAACAATTACCAGTTCCTGGGACAAACCATTCGTAAGGTTTTTATTTCAGACAGAATCCTGTTTTTTGCGGAAATTGGTGATTTCACTGTCTTTTCTGAATCGAGTCTTGCCTTAGAAGATATCATACGAACAATCCACGGTGAGCTTCCTGCTCTGCAAGTCCCTTCAGAAAGAGAGTCTGAGAGCATCATCATAAATACGGCACAACTGTCAACAATCGCCCGGCAGCTTTCGGCAATATCAAATCGCCCGCTTCTTCAGAACATTTTTGATGGAGCAGCCCCCATGAGTATGACTTTCCTTGGCGGTGATGAAGACCGGGAATGGGAATTAATCGGCCGGTCTGATATCAATAATCAACGATCTGATTTTATACGGCTGTTATCTGCAGAGCCGAAACCCTTTCGCCTGCACAGGTACATTCCTGTGAATGTGGCTGCTTTTGGCCTTTACAGGGACAATCCCATAAGGTTTGTGCCCGACTCGATTTCGTCCGACACACCTGCTGATCATTACCTCCAACAAAATAAGAGCGCTATACGCGCTATAAAAAATTCGCTGGCAAGTGAAGTCGCCATAGCCCTTTTTTCTGAGTCGGGGCCGGCCAGTGAAAGTGAATATCTATACTTGCGGGAAATTAATAATCCAGAACCTATCCGCTCACTTCTCAATACCATGGCAAGCAATGATCTCGCCATTCGTGATGAGCAAACCTATTTTGTAAGTAGTGAAGTTATGGGTTCTCTTATTGGATCAACGCTCTATCCGGATACCGATTTCTACATCGTTGTTTACGATAATGTAGCCGCATTTGCGTTACGAAAAGGGCTCGTGGAGAGCGTTGGCAGCGATGCCGAACGGCGCAGAGTTATGTTTTATGATGATGAGTACCGGTCTATCATGCAGTCTTTCGGAAGTCCATTAAGCTCTTTTTTCTATGCTGGTGCAAATCAATTCAGTACGTTTATTCAGCCATGGCTGTACCCTCAGCACTATGCTTCTCCGCTGCTAAACCAATTCGATCAAATGGTAATTGCCACGAGATTTGATGCGTCTGCATCATCTCTTGAGTTTATGATTAAAAACGTTGAGCGCGATGAAACAGAAGAGCCCTACCGGGAACTCTGGGTTTACCCTTTGAATAATGCAGACCTGACGGGGAAACCTGTTTTTGCCAACATCACTGGTAGTGACCGGGAAGAGATCATCTTTTCTACAAATGATGGTTCCGTGTTCGCAATTGCTGCCGATGGTACTACCATCCTTCAAACTTCTACTGACACTGACACGCCAACCGGCCCGCCAGTAGTCTATGACTGGTATGGAAACAACCAACCCGTAATTATGCAGGCAGCATCCAATAAAATATTCGCCTGGAATAAGAGCGGGGATCTGTTACCCAACTTTCCAATAGCACTGGAGGAAGAGATTACCACACCGTTAACTGTTCAGGATGTACTGTCTAATGGTGTGCCAGAAATCGTTGTAGCCACGGCAAACCGAAATCTTCATCTGCTAAATACCCGCGGACTCCCTGTTAGCGGATGGCCGCAGAATACCAATTCAGTTATTAACTCACGGCCACTTATCGCTGATTTTGATGGAGAAAAATCGATCTTTGCATTTTCTGAAAACACGCTTCACTCATGGGTTTTAAACGGTCAGCGAAGAGACGGATTTCCCATTTTTCTTCCTTCCCAGATTAGCAGCAGCCCGATACTGGCGGGAGCCCATCTTTTAGGAGCCGGACTTGACGGCGATCTCTACGCTGTTGGCAGCAGTGCGCTCTTCTCAGATTCTCTCTCAACCGTACTCGCTTCGGATTCAATAACTGTTGAAAGCATTCCTGTTTCCAACTCCGGACTCTCCGGTACGCCTCTATATAGTGAAGACCTGATGATTCGCACCAACGAAGGCCTGGTAAGGGAAGATGTCGTTCTTTTACAATCGGGAAATGGATCTGTTTTCCTCTACTCACTTGAAGGAGACCTAATCTTAACACAAACGATGGGTCAGCCGGCATCCTCCAGCAGTACTCCCTTCATCGCCGATATCAATTCTGATGACAGGCTTGACATCGTGGCAACTGCAAGTTTTGGAAGGCTGTATGCATGGGATATTTTAAGCGGTGAACGCCATCTGGAACTTCCTACAGCTGCAATGGCATATCCCGTTATTTCAGATTTCAATAACGATGGTTATGCCGAGGTACTAACACAGACGCGGGAAGG
>DATGBT010000082.1:0-3664 GCA_035312505.1 Balneolaceae bacterium
TCAGACAGCCCCGAGTAGACGATCTCGTCTGTTCGCTCCTCGAAATCAAACCGGATCAGCTTATCCTCAGCATCTGTATCAGATTCGTTCGCCTCAACCGCAGTTCCGGGCTGAACAGATCGCTCGTAAAAGAGGGCTCCGTTTTTACTAACGTTAAGATTGCTATAGTTCCCGATCGAAACGGGCAGTGCAATTTTCCGTTCAAAAAGATTTTCAAGGTCAATGGATGGGGTTTCGTCACTCTCCTCTTCTGAGCCATCTTCTACTTCTTCATCCCCTTTTTGCACAGTAAATGGCGACTCACCATCGGCCTGCAGAACCAGCGCATATATTCCTGCACGGTATGGCCTTTCCTGGCTGTTCATATCGAGGCCAAACTGCCGCGGACCGGTATTGGTTGAAGCTGCAAAGTAGAGGTACTTTCCGTCGGGTGAAAAAGCCGGTGAAGCCACATCCGCCATCCCGTCACTGATCGTATAGTTCTCGCCGGACTCGAAGTTGTAGAGAACCAAGTCCCGGAAATAGTTTGCCTTCATATCTGTGTAGGCAAGCCAGGCACCATCGGGAGAAATGGCAATATCAAAACCGGCCTGTCTGTCGCTTTGTACAATCTCGCTGGTTTCAGATGTTTCGAGGTCGATATAGTGCAGCTTCTGACGGTTATCCGTGTAGATAATCCGGCCGTTCTCTGCATCCCACTCTTCGAGGAAATAAAAGTCACCGCCAAGAGAATGTCTTTCCGTTTCCCCGAGCCCAGTCTGATCGGTGATTACCAGAACCTGCCCATCTAACGACTCTTCAATCCATGCGATTTTATCCCCTTCCGGCGACCAGACAGCCGTGTACTCCCTCACACCACTGCTGTTGCTCAGGTTTCGGGTGCTTCCTTCCTCAACCGGCACGGTAAACACCTCACCCCTTGCGGTAAAAAGTGCCCGTTTCCCGTTGGGCGACAATCCGGCTGACTGAATATTTGAACTTACATTTTTCCATTCGGGCAGGGTTTGCGGGAGGTCAGGGTTGATGGTGATCCCGATTCTCTCAGATTCTCCGTTTGTTGTATCCAGTTCATAAAGAGCTCCGCCAGCTGCGTATACAACACTGTTTCCATGGCCTGCCGCCCAGTGAATATCCCAGTCGGCCTGATCCGTTATCCTTTCGATGTTTTCTGTCTCCGGATCATACCGGTGCAGATTCAGACGCTTTTCGTACCTGTCTGAAATAAACCAGACGTCGTCCCCCATCCAGAAAGGCTGAATATCATTAACTCTTTCACCCGGTATATACTGAATCGTGTTTTCCACCGCATCAAAAATGCGAATGGTCGGCGTCGACCCTCCTCTGTATCCCCGCCATCCTGCTGTGCCACCGTAAAGACCATTGTATCCCGGACGAATATCAAAGTAGGCCAGTCTGGAACCATCGGCATTCCACCGGCCGCTGAAAAAGCGGGCTTCCATCTGCTTTTCGGGAGCTCCGCCATCTACTGAAACGTGGTAGAGTTCACCTGAGCGGCCATGGTCGGTTTCTCTCCTTGTCACGAAAGCAACTTCATCACCTGTTGCACTCCAGCCCATAACCAGGTCATCACCCGGATGCCAGGTTAACCGGACAGGAGTACCGCCGTTAACCGGTATGATATAGACATCCGTATTCCCTTCATATTCTGCAGAAAAGGCAACCATAGAACCGTCGGGCGATAAATAGGGATTGTTTTCCTCGGCCGGGCTCGATGTAAGCCGCAAAGGACTGCTTCCATCACGATTGGATCTCCACAGATCCCCGGCGTAAACGAATACGATATGTTCACCTGAAATGGTGGGTTGCCGCAGAAGAAGTGTGGTTTCTTCGGAATCCTGAAATGCCCGGGAGTCCGGAGCAAGCAGCATATTTGATGAGATGAATAAAATCAGCAGCAGTAAAATTCTGGAGGTCATAATTCTCGGATTTAAATAAATAATATGTCTGTCAAAACGAATATAGTAAAATTCAGCTGAAGGATATAGAGTGCATTATTCTCTGCTTGCCTTTTCCTTACCGCTCTACAGAGATTTTCACACATCCTAATATGTCAGTCCTCAATACTACATTTTGATATCTGTATGATGTCTTTTTTTTGATAGGTGGGTATTTTCAGATAATAGCTGAATGGAAAGTAATTTTCGGGTTCATCCCCTCAATCATGCAGTGCCTGAGCAATAGATCCTGAACAGAACGAATTTTTCGAAATATATCCCACACTTTTTTACCAAAAGTACCTTTCAAAAAAATCTGCCCCTCTCCCCGCCCCATCATCGATGAGACAAAACGGGTCTGCAAACAGGAAGAAAACATCAAAAAGTCCAAACATTTGGCTGAATAGTCCTAATGCAGCATGTACGATTCCTGTATTATGGTTTAGGCGACAGTTATCATTTTACAATCATTTATTATGCCGTAAATATCTGCGGCAGAATTGGGTATGGTAATAATAATGTGAACGGGGTACTCGCCTGATTTTAATATTCTAAAAATAAAACCAAACTATGAATACCATGAAAAATAAATTCAATATCTGTATCTCTATAGCCGCTGCAGTAACCACTTTCTTTGTAATGACGTCCTGCAGTCAGGTTCAAACAAGTAATCCAAATGTAGAGATTGCACAGGGAATATACGACGCTTTTGCAGTTGGGGATGGCGGGGCCGTACTGGCAGCTTTTTCGCCCGATATTGTTTGGAACGAAGCCGAAAGCAATTCTCTCGCAGATGGCAATCCTTATGTAGGCCCACAAGCTGTTGCAGAGGGGGTATTTGGGCGAATAGGCCAGGAGTGGGAAACTTTTACGCTGACGGATCAAACACTGTACGCGGTTGGTGAAAATATGGTTCTGGCAACAGGCAGATATGAGGGAACCCACGCCGTAACCGGAAAATCAATCAATGCACAGCACGCACACATCTGGTGGTTTGAAGACGGAAAAGTGACCCGATTCCAGCAGTATGTTGATACCAAACAGCTGGCGGATGCGGAGATGGAGTAAGCGTCCATTTCTGAGGAACCGTTACTTCTCAGAATAATTTATAATCTGACAGTGCTTCGGGTTTTTCGAGCCTTCGAAGTCAAAAATGGCTCCCGCTCAAAACATGTCCGGAGTGAATTGCCGCGAAGACACGAGGGCTCGAAGTATCACGAAGGGTGTTTCAAGTCCAACTTCACTTGCTCTTCGTGAACTTGGTGTCTTCGTGACCTCGTGGTAAAAAAATTTCAGGCCTGTCATAGAATCATTCTTTTTATTCCGTCTTTAATCAGAGGAACATTAAAATTTATTAAATACCCAAGTCTTTTCCCTGTTAGTTTCATATGACTAAGCAGTTGTGCCTGCCAAACCGGATGGACTTGTTCCAATGCCTTAAGCTCACAAACTACTACATCATTGACCATAACATCCAGCCTTAGTCCCTCTTCAAACGTCTTATTCTCAAAAACTATCGGGATATCAATCTGTCGCTGAACCTTATACCCCCTTTCAGATAAAACATGACAAAAACAGACTTCATAGACTCGCTCCAATAATCCGGGGCCCAATGTTTTGTGAACATAAAAAGCTGCATTTACAACAGCCCTGCCAACATCTTCCTCTTCACTTGATAAAGGTGATTTTCTATTTAGTTGATATTTATT
>DATGBT010000083.1:0-3555 GCA_035312505.1 Balneolaceae bacterium
CCATCGGCATTTCCACCGCCGAATGTATAAACTTGCTTTCTTCTCATCCTATAGCTCCTTTTTTATTAAACAAGATAATTTTGTCTTTATATCCCTTTTAATATAATGAACGGATTTATGAATCGGAATAGAAATTCTTTCACAAATTTGAGATAGGGGCTGTGAGCATGATGAATCACAAATAAGCCGGCCTGCGTTTATTTTAGCCAGGCCGGATAAATGTGAAAACAGAATTGATGTGATCGAACCGTTTTAGTGGATGTTGCCCATCAATTTTCTGATAGGCTTACTGAAAAGCAGGAGCAGTAAACCACCACCAACAGTTGTCATAACGATCAGCCAGAAGAGGTCTGGCAGTAAAGACGGGTCTGCCTGAATGGCCTGGTCGTCGAACTGCCCGGCAATTCTGCCGGCAATAAGATTGCCAAAGGCGATGCTCATAAACCAAATTCCCATCATTTGCCCAACTAATTTTTTGGGCGAAAGCTTGGTTACGGCGCTCAGACCTACAGGACTGAGACAGAGTTCACCGGTAGTGTGGAGCAGGTAGGTCATAATTAGCCATGTGGGCAGCACCTGATTTCCGCCAACAACATAGTAAGAGGCAAACATCATTACCAGGAAACCAAACCCGAGAAAAATTAATCCCAGGGCAAACTTTACGGGTGTAGAGGGTTCTAGATTTTTCTTTGCCAGCCATACCCAAAGCCAGCCAAAAAACGGAGCCAGCGTAATAATAAATATTGGGTTGATAGACTGAAGCCAGCTGGCGGGCATTTCCCATCCAAAAAGAACTCGGTCGGTGTAGCGTTCAGCGAAAAGGTTGAGAGAAGATCCAGCCTGTTCAAATCCCGACCAAAAGATGGCAGAAAAGACGAAGAGCGCGGCAATTACACCGATCTTTTTCTTTTCATCGTCCGTGAGGTTTTCAGCAATGTAGACATATACAAAATAGGCAACTACAAGAAAGAAAATAACGATTCCGGAGGCATCAGCGATGGCTACAGGGTCTATTTGTATAACGCCATAACTTACGGCAGCAAACAGCGCAACGAGAAGGGATCCGGTAACCCAGAGACCAATGCGTATTTTCGAAAAAAGAGCTTCTTGCGTTTCAGGATTATCAGGCTTTTCGGGGGCAGCACCAACATTTCCCAAATATTTTTCAGTCATTTTATACTGAATAAGTCCCAGCAGCATACCCACGCCTGCGGCTCCGAAACCATAGTGCCAGTTTATACCTTCTCCCAGATAGCCCGTAACCAGCGGAGCTATGAAAGCTCCAATGTTGATTCCCATGTAGAAAATCGAGAAACCAGCATCTCTTCTGGCCTGTTCATTATCGCTGTATAGCCCTCCCACAATACTGCTGATGTTGGGTTTTAGCAATCCGGTACCAATTACGATGAGAATAAGTCCCAAATAAAAAGTGGTGTTTCCAGGAATGGCCATGCTAAAGTGGCCAAGTGTAATGATAATTGCACCATACCAAATTGCATTCCTGAGCCCGAAAAATTTATCTGCCAACCACCCCCCCGGCAGGGCTAACAGATATACAAACATAGTGTATAGTCCATAAATAGCGGTAGCGGTTTTATCATCAAGGCCCAGGCCTCCGCGATTAATGGCGTCAACCATAAACAGAACCAGGATTGCACGCATACCATAATAGCTGAACCGTTCCCACATTTCTGTAAAGAACAGGGTGGCAAGCCCCCTGGGGTGCCCGAGAAATGAGTGGCTGTATTGTTCGGTACCGTTTAATTCATCGGATTGCTTCATTTGTATGTAACATTTGAGGTAGGATTAAACTGTACAGATAATAATAATTGGTAACGCTGCAAGCAACCTTTGACCTGAAAGATACGCAGCAGAAGAGTAGAACGAATGTTGATAACTATTTTAATGCACTTATGGTTACCCGCACACCTCTTTCTTCAAGTTTTCGAACGGTATCATCCGACACGCCTTCGTCAGTAATAATGTGCTGAACATCGTCAAACGTACAAATCCTGCTAAACCCTCTCTTCCCAAATTTGGAGCTGTCTGCAAGAATTACGGTATATTGGGCAACATCAATGAATTTTTGATTTAGGCTTGCCTCCATCAGATTGGTAGTGGTGAATCCAAAGTCGAGGTCAATACCGTCTACTCCAAGGAAAAGTACCCCGCAGGTAATGTCTTCGAGAAACTGCTCGGCGTAAGGCCCTACAACTGAATTGGAGCTCGCGCGAAGCTGCCCCCCAAGCTGGGAAACCTCAACAAAATCTTTTCCTGAGAGTTCTAAGGAAACATTAATAGCAGAAGTAATGATGTTTAGCCTCTTATTTGGTCTGATAATCTGAGCCAGTGCCAAAATCGTAGTTCCGGATGCGAGAATAATGGAGTCGTTTTCTCCAATGAGTTTGACAGCCTCTTTGGCAATAGCCTCTTTCTCCTCTGATTTTATTTTAACTTTCACTTCTACATGGCGGTCGCTGGTGTAAGGGTTAGAACGGGTAGCTCCGCCATGAGTGCGAAAAAGAAGGTTCTTGTCTTCAAGCGCTCTAAGGTCTTTTCTGATAGTTACTTCCGAAACAGAGAGCTCGGTGCTCAAATCCTGTACTGCAACCTTGCCGGACTCTTTCAGTTTGTTTAGGATTCTTTCGTGGCGTTCTGAAATATTCATTATTTAAGTCATTTCGTTTCAAAAAAGATAGATTCTTGCAAAGAAATACGCAAAGTTTGTTTAAACGAAATAAATTGAAACTACAGATGCAAATATCCTGATTGATCATGAAACCCTAAATTTCATAAATAATAATCGTATGTTGGCATAAAAGGGGGTATGAATAAAGTTTGACTTTCGAATTTAATTATTTATCATATTAATGAAACAAATCAAAATTAATTCGAAATATAAATATATTGATTATGAAAAGAGAAGAAACATTAAAGTTGATTGCTGGCCAGAGTGAAGGTGTATGGGACCTGGTTATTATTGGAGGAGGCGCTACCGGTCTTGGAGTCGCGCTCGACGCAGTAAGCCGCGGGTACAAAGCTATTGTTCTCGAGCAATCCGATTTCTCTAAAGGTACATCCAGCAGGAGTACAAAATTGGTGCACGGCGGTGTTCGATATCTGGCACAGGGTAACATTGACCTGGTTCGTGAAGCGCTTAGAGAGCGTGGGCTATTGCAAAAAAATGCTCCGCATCTCGTACAGAACGAAATATTTGTAATTCCAAACTACTCGTGGTGGGATAAATTTTTCTATACCGTTGGCCTTACGGTATATGATTTACTCTCCGGAAAACTGAGTTTAGGCAGGTCAAAGGGAATTTCAAGGAAAGAGGCGATTTCTAGAATTTCCACCATTAAACAGGAAGGCCTGAAGGGGGGTGTGATTTACCACGACGGACAGTTTGATGATTCAAGGCTTGCCGTGAATGTAGCACAAACCATCTCTGAACAGGGTGGCGGCGTTCTGAACTACCTGGAAGTAACAGGGCTCATCAAAAAAAATGGAAAAGTGGCTGGTGTGCAGGCTGTAGATAATGAGAGCGGCAAAGAGTAT
>DATGBT010000084.1:0-8782 GCA_035312505.1 Balneolaceae bacterium
TCCAGGCTGAAGATTATGCTGAACGGTTTGATGGCTTTTCTATCGGGTCTAACGACCTTACCCAGCTAACGCTTGGAATAAGCAGGGATGCTGAACAGCTTACAGAACTATTTGACGAAAGCCAGGCGTCCGTTAAAGAACTCATCAGCACTCTTATTGAGAAAGCACATAAATCGGGCCGGCCTGTAGGCCTTTGCGGGGAGGCGCCCAGCAATAACCCGGAGTTTGCCAAATTTTTGGTCAAAGCAGGGATCGATTCTATGTCAATTTCGCCAGACAGCGTTTTAAAGGTGATAAAGGCTGTTGCCCGGGCAGAAAAAAATGAGACAAGTGATTAATGAAAACAGAGTGAAATATGAAAACTTCAGGAGATGATTCAGCAGAATTGGCAAAAACATTAATGGGGGAATTTGCAGAGCAAACCGGGCTCAGAGGCAGTAAAGAAGCAGATCAAGATCGATATCTCTGGACAGATGCTTTCGCTGTTCATAATTTCCTCGCCCTTGCATCCTATTTTGATGACCAGAGATGTAAAGAGCTTGCAAGGCAATTAATCGAAAGCGTACACTACACGCTAGGGCGCTTCTCTCCTGACGACTCCCGAAGCGGGTGGATCAGTTCACTACCCGAAAAAGAGGCCCAACAGCATCCAACCGTTAATGGTCTCAGAATTGGAAAAAGCCAACCGGAGCGGAAAGAATCAGAGCCATTTGATTCAAACAAAGAGTGGGACAGGGACGGGCAGTATTACCACTATCACACACGCTGGATACATGCGTTGCTGCAGGCGGCAGACTATCTGGGGAATCAAGAGTATATAAAACATGCTGCAGAACTGAGCCTTGCCGGCAGACATTTTCTTAATCAAGAAGGCAACCAGCAGCAACTGTACTGGAAAATGAGTATTGACCTGACCTACCCGCTGGTTCCATCCATGGGGGCTCACGATCCACTGGATGGTTATCTGACCGCTCTCGAATGTAAAATGATGGCCTCAGACAAACGTGATTTTACAGAGTATCTTGAAAATCTTGAGGCGATTTGCAAAGGAAAAAACTGGAAGACGACAGATCCGCTTGGTTTGGGCGGGCTATTATTGAATACTGTTCGCTCCGCCGAGCTGGAAAGCCACACAGATCTGCCGGAATCAGTACATCCTCAAAAATTATACAGGGACGCCCTGAACGGACTGGATGCTTTTGTAAGTCAGGCTGGCCTTGCTTCATCGGCTAAATTTCGGCTCGCTTTCCGGGAGTGCGGTCTTTCGCTTGGATTGCGGGTGATAGAAAGCTATCGAGGTAAACTTACCGAGAACAGAGCAGATGCTGAACTACTTGACGAATATCTCAACCTTGCAGATGATATTGAAAACTTTTGGAGTGAAAGACAAAACAGGGAGTATACCGCTTACCGGAACCATCAGAATATTAACCACGTGAGCCTGGCAGCTTCTCTTCTCGCACGCACGGCTCCTGCATTTTTCAGCAGACCATATTTGAATAAATAATTATGCCAGCACATATTCAAATATTGATTTATTGAGAACCTTACTTATGTGCGTAAATTCATTAGCCGGATGCTATTAAACGATTGTAAATACGCTTTTGTTGATGAAGGAAGAGAGTTGATATTGTAATTTTAAAAAATAAAAAGATGAGTGAGTTATTAAATCAAAAAGAAGAGATGATAGAACGGCAGCTCAAGGCAAGAGGCATTAAAGATGAAAGAGTGCTGAATGCCATGAAGGAAGTTCCAAGAGAAGAATTTATTGCAAAAAATCTTGTTGAATTTGCTTACAAAGATGCCCCGCTGCCAATCGAAGAAGAACAGACCATTTCACAGCCCTACATAGTCGCTCTGGCCGCAGAAATACTGAGTATAGGGGAAAATGATATTGTGCTGGATGTGGGTACAGGCTCGGGCTACGCAGCCGCAGTGATGAGTGAGCTCGGGAAAGAGGTTTACACTATTGAACGACATAAAACACTTGCCGAGGCGGCAAGCAAACGCTTCGATCGGCTCGGGTATGATAATATATACGTTCTGCATGGAGATGGCACCGAAGGCTGGCCCGAACATGCTCCGTTCGACGCAATAAATGTTGCGGCAGGCGGACCCAAAATCCCTGAAGACCTGAAAGAACAGCTGGCTGAGGGGGGGCGGCTGATTATACCGGTTGGTTCAGAAATCAGGACACAGCGACTCGTTTTGACAACCAAAAGGGATGACGGGTTTGAGAAAAAAGATTTGGGCAGAGTCCAGTTTGTACCACTTATTGGTACGGGCGGATGGCTGAACCGCGATGCAAAAGAGGTGTCGCCACAAAAGAAAAAGAAGAACATTACAGAACTTATTGAAGACGCAGCCGAACCCTTCAATAACCCTGAAAGCGCGGACCTTTCATCTCTTCTTGAGCGAATTGGTGATGCCAAAGTCGTTTTAATTGGAGAAGCCACACACGGTACATCCGAATTTTACCGATTGCGGGAACAGATAACACGAGAACTTATTGAAAAGAAAGGGTTCAATATTGTATCGCTCGAAGCCGACTGGCCCGACGCAGCGCATATTGATCGATTTGTAAGGAACACAGATATCTCCCTTCCGGAAGATGAACCCTTTACCCGATTTCCTACATGGATGTGGAATAATGGTGAAGTACTTCGCTTTGTTAAATGGTTAAAAAATTACAACGAGAATAGGTCCGGAAAAGACGAGAAAACCGGTGTTTACGGCCTTGATTTCTACAGTATGTTTTCCTCCATCAAAGCCATTATTGACTATCTGGAAGACATTGATCCGTCACTTGCCGAAACAGCACGTAACCGGTATGGGTGTCTTTTACCCTATGAAAATGATCCGGCCCGGTACGGTGCAGCAGCCATGAGTGATCAGTATAAAAAGTGTGAGAAGGATGTTACCGACATGCTCTACAAAATTTTAACTCATCGTGTTGAGGCGGCCGAAAAAGACGGAACTCGCTACTTTGATGCCCTTCAAAATGCACGGTTGGTAACGAATGCTGAAAAATATTATCGCAGCATGTATCTGGGGGCTCAGTCCAGCTGGAACCTTCGGGACAGCCATATGTTCGATACATTGAAGTCGTTGATGGATCACAGAGGAGAAGATGCCAGGGCCGTTGTTTGGGCTCATAACTCTCATGTGGGAAACGCAAGTGCCACAGAGATGGGAGCCCGGGGAGAGCATAACATTGGTCAGCTTGCAAAAGAAGAATTTGGGGAGAATGCCTTTAACATCGGTTTTGGGACCGATCATGGTACAGTAGCTGCAGCTCATAACTGGGGTGGCAAAATGAATGTAATGAAAGTTCGTCCCTCGCCCACAGAAACACTGGAAAACCTGATGCATCAGGTCGGACATGATTCTTTCATGCTTCCGTTACATAAAGAAGGGCACGAAGAATTAACCGGGAAACTTGAGGAGAGCAGGCTCGAACGAGCGATTGGCGTTATTTACCGCCCTCAAACAGAGATGCAGAGTCACTATTTTCAAGCGTCTTTACCAAATCAATTTGATGAATATATCTGGTTTGATAGAACCAGGGCCATAAACCCGCTACCCCAGCGAAAAAAAGAGGAAGGCGTTCCGGTAACGTATCCTTTTGGATTATAAATGAAATAGAGCCGTTTGTAAAAGATGAAAGTGTAAACAGAAAACCAATTAGTAAATTTTGCAAGTATTTGAATGACGGAAAGAGAGCCGACTTTTTTCACGGCTTGCGAACCCTGCAGGTTTGATAAATATCAACATAAACACATAGTACAGTTTTGAAGAAACATATTTGTGTAATAGGAATTGATGATTTCAACCTCGAGATGCTTAATGCATTTAAAGAAGCAGAGGATTACGAATACTATCCAATACTGGATGTCTCTGATCTACAGCATCGGGAAAAGTATTCTATGCAGAACTTGCTGGAGGAAGCGATATCTGTCATTGATACACTGGATATTTCACCTGATGCCGTCGTTGGTTTTTGGAATTTTCCGGTCACCTGCCTCACCCCATTAGTAGCCCGCCACTATAATCTGCCGTGCCTCCCACTGGATGCCCTGATTAAGAGTGAACACAAATTTCTGAGCCGGTCGGAACAGAAAAAAATACTGCCGAATGCAGTACCGGATTTTAATCTGATTGACCCATTCGGAGATCAACCACTTAACAGCGTTGAGATCGACTTTCCGTTCTGGCTAAAGCCGATGGTTTCATTTGCTTCTCAGCTTTGCTTTAAAGTACATGACAAGGAAGAGTTTGATGAAGCCATCACCGATATCAAAAAAGGAATACACCGCTTTGCTGATCCGTTTAATTATGTTCTCAAACAAACCGACATTCCCGAAACCATAAAAGGCATTGACGGATATTACTGCCTCGCCGAAGAAACGATTTCCGGAAAACAGTGTACTGTTGAAGGGTATGTTTTTGACGAGCAGGTCGGATTTACAGGAGTTTTTGATTCCCTGCGCCACCCCAAGCATGAAACTTTTTTCAGTTATGAATATCCATCTTCATTGAGTCAAAATGTTATCAATGAGATGAAGCAGATGTCTAAAGCTCTTCTTAAAGGTATTGGCTACAATAACGGTTCTTTTAATATTGAGTATTTCTACGATGAGGAAAACGACGATATTCGCTTATTGGAAATCAATCCTAGAATTTCTCAATCTCACTCCGACTCTTTCAACAAGGTAGACGGCGCTCCCAATCATAAACCTCTTGTAGAGGTCGCCCTCAACAAAAAACCGGAATTCCCGCACAATGAGGGGAAATTCGATGTTGCGGCTAAATTTTACTACCGGGTTTTTAAAGATGGGGCAGTCACCAATATCCCCTCGGAGGATGAACTTGAGAAGATACGTGATAAAATTCCGGACATGAGAATTAAAATCTGGGTCGAAGAGGAAACGAGGTTATCTGAACTTTACGATCAGGACAGCTACAGTTATAAATTGGCTTCTGTTTATCTGGGTGCACAGACAAAGGATGAACTCTATGAGAAAAGAGAACGCTGCTTTGAGATGCTAAATTTTAAAATTGACTCTGAAGAGTAATATGGATTCGAATTTTAATGAGGTTTCGTCATTTCCGCAGAATGTAATTGAAGAAGAGAATGTATGGATACCGATGAAAGATGGCACAAGGCTGGGTGCCCGTATCTGGATGCCTGAGTCGGCACCTGAGAAGCCGGTACCGGCCATCATGGAGTACATTCCCTATCGAAAAAGAGACCATACCCGCCCCTACGATAATGTAATGCACCATTATTTTGCCGGGCACGGATATGCCTGTCTTCGGATAGATATGCGCGGCAGCGGTGAATCTGAAGGACTTTTAAAGGATGAGTATTTGATGCGCGAACTGGAAGACGGAATGGAAGCCATTGAATGGATATCAAACCAGGAATGGTGCAGCGGAAAAATTGGCATGATCGGTATCTCCTGGGGCGGATTCAATGGATTGCAAATAGCATCTCTCAAGCCACCCGCCTTGAAAGCCGTGATCACCGTTTGCTCTACGGATGATCGTTATTCAGATGATGTTCACTACATGGGCGGATGCCTGCTGGGCGATAATTTATCCTGGGCCTCCACCATGTTCGATCGCTCCGCGTGTCCGCCGGATCCTGAGCTGGTTGGTGAAAGCTGGGAAGATATGTGGATAGAGCGCCTTGAAAGTTGTGAGCCCTGGATTAAAACCTGGCTGAATCATCAGCGTAAAGATGACTATTGGAAGCACGGCTCCGTAAACGAAAATTTCAGTGATATAGAGTGCCCTGTCCTGGCTGTTAGCGGTTGGGCGGATGGATATTCCAATTCCGTTTTCCGATTACTTGATGGACTTAATGTGCCAAGACTCGGGTTGATTGGCCCATGGGGACACGCCTATCCACATCAAGGAAAACCGGGCCCGGCTATTGGTTTTTTGCAGGAATCGCTGCGATGGTGGGACAGATGGCTAAAAGGTATTGAGACCGGTATTATGGACGAACCGATGCTGCGCGCCTGGATGCAGGACTACATGCCTCCCCACACCAGTTATAAAGAGCGTGAAGGACACTGGGTGGGTGAAGAGAGCTGGCCTTCTGGAAACATTCAGGAAACAACGTTTAACGTAACCAGCGGGCACAAGCTAGTTACAAATAAACCGGCTACGGATGAGTGTGATATCAACCTGGTTCAATCCCCGCTTACAGTAGGACTATTTGCCGGAAAATGGTGCTCATACGGAACCATGCCGGATCTTCCCGGCGATCAGCGGGAGGAAGACGGGGGATCCCTGGTGTTTGAAACGAACAGGCTGGAAAAACCAATTGATATTCTGGGCTCCCCGGTCTTTAACTTGGAATTTTCCGTAAATAAACCGGTGGCCATGGCGGCTGTACGATTATCGGATGTGGCCCCAAATGGAGAAACCACCCGCGTAACTTTTGGTATTTTAAACCTCACGCATCGAAACGGCCATGAAGAGCCCGAACTGTTAAAGCCTAATAAAACGTACAGCGTCAGTATTGAGCTAAATGGTATTGCCCACAATTTCCCGACAGGCCACCGAATCAGGGTTTCTATATCCACATCCTACTGGCCTTTGTCATGGCCCTCTCCAGAACCTGTTACTCTAACCCTTCACCACCGGGGTTCTTCCCTGAGACTGCCTGAGCGGACAAGTATTCCCAAAATTGATGGCAGAATATCGTTCAGGGACCCGGAGGGCGCGCCAGGTGTTGAAACTACCGTCGTGGAATCACCGGAAAACAACTGGATTGTTCAGAGAAATCTCGGAAAAAACTCTTCCACGCTGAAAGTCATCAGAAACAGCGGAACCCGACGAATAGAGGATATCAATCTTGAAATAGAGAACAGGACAACTGAACTGTATACTACTGTGGCTAATGATCATGAATCTCCCCGTGGGGAGGTGATCACTCATCGCGGGTACAGGCGGGACGATTGGCATGTACAAACCCGCACGAGGACTGTTCTAACCTCAAGCAAAACACACTTTCGTATTCGTGCAGAACTGGATGCCTATAAAAACGGACACCGGTTTTTCAGTAAAAGCTGGGACGAGCGCGTGGCCCGTGATTGCGTGTAATAACCGATGGGATCATTTGGATCATATTTTAGCAGTGCACTGGTAGAGTGAAAAAGTGCATTTTTTATTTGTGAATATGATTGCAGCCGGAAAGCAGCATGCCAACGATAGATTTTTACTTCACCTGTCGGGGTGTTTGAACTCCGCTTCCCGCTTTTTTAAAAGAGGGGGTAGGATGTTAACATGTTTATTTGAAAAGAGTGCTATTTGAACCAAAAAAACTCAACAAGCGAAAAGAGTAGTTGTTAAAACAATAACGATTGGGTCTTTCTGATTCTCATTTTATGTCAGAATAGTTCAGACGATAAAAATACTGATCATAGTGGCTATATAAACCCGGATTATTTGGGTGTAACCCTGAGTCATAACATGTTCTTGTTGACTGGATTGGCGCCGACAGTACCGGGTCTCACCGTTGGAACCGGGATGGGGATGTGGAAAAAGTACTTACCTTTTTTCGCATAGTAAAGTAAGACAGGTGTATCCCGCTACCATCACATGTATTCTCAGAGAAACCGGTAACCAGGATTTATTTCAAAATTCATGAAACGAATAATTCTCGGAACACTACTACTTTTTTTCATTGCATTGATCTCTATTCATTGTTCAGACTCTCCCTCCTCCGGTATGGATGAAGATATTCCAGACAATGACCCGGATCCGGAGGTGAACCAGGCGTGTGAAAATATAACGCTCTCCTCAAACTCAGCACAGCCTACGGATATCGTATCTGTTCAGGGGTTTACAGCAGATTTTGGAGAAGAGGCCGTAGCTTGGGTTCGAGATCCAGATAATCCCGAAGTGGAGGTTCCCATTGTGTTCTTTGCCGATTTTTCTAATGAGCAGGCAGATTTTGCTGTCCCCTTACACCCGACAAATCAGATGGATGGAGGAGAGGTTGCCATTGAGATTGTGCAGGAGAATGAAGAATTTTCATGTCAAAATATTACGTTTACAATTGAGGCTCTGACCCCAAGTCCGCGCGCTACTGAAGAATTTATTGAATCGTATGGCAACCGGCTCAAGGAAGTTCTCGGGGAGTTTGGTTACGACTCTGATGAATTGCTTGGGTTACGGACGGAGGATGTAGAACCTGTAGCCATACCTTTTTTAATGGCGCATCATGCTCTTGAATCGAATCTATTCGAAAATGATCTAACATCCATTACAAACGGTACCGCCCCGCTGCTAGATGGAGAACCTCTCACTACAGAGCAGAAAGAGGTGCTGGACGCACTATTAGCCAGTTCGAATATCAGTCAATATTTGAATGAGTATTTGTCATCTATTTCTTCAATTCTAAATGAACTTCCGAGAGCAGAAGACTCGCTTCAAAAAAGTGCCTCCGTTAGCGGGAATGAAGTGGTACTTGAACCTCCCGCTTACATTTCAAAGCTAATGAAATCACAAAGAGAAGCGGAAGATTTGGTCACTGGGTTTAAAGGTGCTGCACTACAGGCCGGTGCATTAACAACCGGTCTTGTTTCAGTCATCGCAGGGCTTGCTACGGTGGGAACTGCAGGTGCGGGGTCCCCTGCAACTGTACCCATCGGAGCGGCCGCCGGTTATGCAACAACTGTGATATCAACCACCCTGTTTGTGACGGAGGCATTGTCTGACTTATTGCCGTCAAAGCTGGTATCATTCGAGTTATTTGCAACAGAGT
>DATGBT010000085.1:0-9486 GCA_035312505.1 Balneolaceae bacterium
TTTGAAGATATCATCGAGTCGGGACTGCTGCCCGAAGGGTCGGTTCAGTTTATTGCCGCCGACAAACCGGGCGACCTACTCGATCATCTGATCAGCCAGGATTCCATTTCGTTTACCGGATCGGCCGAAACGGGTAAAAAGCTGAAATCTAATCCGAATATCATCGAAAACAGCGTGCAGTTCAATCTTGAGGCCGACTCCCTGAACGCTTCCATTCTTGGTGATGACGTGACTCCTGATATGGAGGAGTTCGATCTGTTCATCAGAGAGGTTGCAAATGAGATGACAGTAAAATCAGGACAAAAATGTACGGCCATCCGCAGGACCATTGTTCCTGAAAACCGACTGGATGATGTAGTAAATGCACTGAAGGTCAGGCTTGAGAATACAAAAATTGGCAACCCGGCAGAAAAAGAGACACGGATGGGGCCGCTTGCAAGCGAACTTCAGGCAAAACGGTTCAGTGATCAGGTTCAAAAATTATCTGATGTCACCGACACCGTTTACGGAAATGAGCTGCTCGATGGAGCGTTTACCGGTGCAAGGTTACTGATATGCCATCAGCCGCTTCAGGTGGATGAAGTGCACCGCGTAGAGGCCTTTGGGCCGCTGACAACCATCATGCCGTACCAATCAACACAGGATGCGATCGACATAGCCAACAGAGCAGATGGTTCTCTCGTCGGCTCACTTTTTACAAACGACGATTCGATTGCAAGTGAAATTACCATGGGATGTGCCCCATATCACGGCCGGTTTATGGTAATCAACCGCCATAGCGCTGAAGAGTCAACCGGACACGGTTCGCCCATTGCGTCGCTGGTACACGGAGGACCGGGACGTGCCGGCGGCGGAGAAGAACTTGGCGGAGCACGTTCTGTTCTCCATCATATGCAGCGGGTGGCTCTTCAGGGATCGCCAACAACCCTGCGCAATATTGTTGGCCAGCATATCAAAGGAGCAGAAACATATCAGCCCGATAAGCACCTGTTTCAAAAATATTTTGAGGAAATATCGGTGGGTGAGGCGCTTACAACAGAAAGCCGAACCGTTACCGATCAGGACGTTAAAGAGTTTGCCGACCTGACCGGAGATCATTTTTATGCCCATACCAATCCTGATGCTGCCGCAAGATCCATGTTTGGTAAAATTGTAGCTCACGGATATTTTGTGCTTTCAGCGACGGCAGGTCTTTTTGTTCATCCGGATGAAGGCCCGGTTTTATTAAACTACGGACTAGAAGACCTGCGATTCACCGCTCCTGTGGCACCGGGCGATACCATTCGGGCAAAACTGATCGTTAAGCGTAAAACACGGCGTCAAAAAAGAAAGACCGACAAAGAACCGTACGGAATGGTTTGGTTTGATGTGGAAGTTACCAATCAAAACAGCGACCTTGTTGCCGAATATACGATTCTTACTCTCGTTAAGAGAAAATATAAACTGGACATCGATCAGTAATATGCCCAATATTGAAGCTATCATTTTTGACATGGATGGCGTTATTATCGACAGCGAACCCATCCACCTGGAGATTGTGAAAGGGGTAACCCATGAACATAACCTTGACATTTCAGATGCAGAACTACAAAGCTATGTGGGATCGTCTACCCTTGAGATGTGGACTGATCTCGTTCAGCGTTACGGAGTGGATGCATCTCCTGCGAATCTTGCCAACCTCACAAAAAACCGCATCACAACCCATTACAAATCCAGTGACAAATTGCCTGACGTGAGCGGGGTTAAGGATCTGATTAAAAAATCCGAACAAACTGTTAACAAACTGGCGCTGGCGTCCTCGTCATCCATGGAGCACATCAATATTGTGCTCGATAAGCTGAAGCTTCAGACCTACTTCCCCCACAGAGTTAGCGGATCCGATTTACCCAAGTCCAAGCCAGACCCTATGATTTTTATTCAAACATCAGAACTGCTGCAAATACCTCCCGCGTCTTGTCTTGTTATCGAAGATTCGTATAACGGAGTTACAGCTGCTAAAGCTGCAGGAATGACCTGCATTGGTTTTAAAAATATGCACTCAGGAAACCAGGATTTGAGACGGGCCGACCTGGTTATTGACGATTTTAATGAGTTCCGGCTCGAAACATTTCTGGCTGAACTATCTGATGGTTAACTCATTTTGTCCTGTAATTAAACACTGCCCGTTCATCTAAAAATTTTTCAGATTTATAAACAGATCATGGCACACCCTATTGAGCTTATTACAACAACGGATGCATTAAAGCAGAGCATTCGCCATTTACAAACAAAATCAGAGATCGCCATCGACCTGGAGTTCGATAAAAACTATTATCGATATGGCTTTAACATATGCCTGGTTCAGGTTTTTTCGGGTGAAATCTGTTATTTGATTGACCCTCTAAGTAATGAACTGGAGATTGAGGCACTCTTTCCGATTCTTGAAAATCAGAATATTCAAAAAGTTTGTTTTTCGTTTGATGAAGATCTTCGCTTGCTCCACTCTATGGGCTGTTTTCCCAAAAATCTTTATGACATTGGAACCGCATCTCGACTGCTGAACTACCCTTCTACCTCGCTCACAAATTTGCTTATTGACGAGCTGAATATCGATCCCGGAAAATCTTCGCAGCAGAGCAATTGGTTTAAACGTCCGCTAAGTGAGAGGCAAAAAAGCTATGCTGCAAATGACGTGCTTCATCTGCTTAAGTTAAAAGATCATTTAGATCAACAAGCTGAAGCCCGAGGAATTCAAGGCTGGATTGATGAAGAGAACCGTTCCCTGGATACGCTCGATTACAGTGATTTGGATCACAATCAAACCATTAAAGAGAAAGACAAGCAGGATCTTACAGAACGCGAATGGCATCTGTTCAAACTGCTTATGCACTGGAGAGACAAGGTTGCAGAGGAGTACCAGAAGCCACCGTTTCAAATCGTTTCAAACCAGATCCTTACCCAAATTGCCAAAGATTCACGTACACTGATGGACTGGCTTCGGATGAGGGGTGTATTTAGAATGATTCAGACCGAAAGTGTAAAAAATGAGCTAATAGAACTTATAAAGCAGGGATCTTCGGAGGCTGAGGAGTTAAACTTATCGGATCAGCGATCTGCAAAAAAAACCTTGAGTAAACATGAACACCGGGAACTGATGGCTCTGAAAACAGAAGTATCAAAGGCCAAAAAGAATATTTTTGATCCCATTAAACAAAAAATTAAAGAAGAACTCGGCGAAGAAACAGCCACTTTTCTTCTCAGTAACCGTATTGTTGAAGAGATTGTATCCGGGGAAAACAATACCATGCTGAGTTACAAAAAAAGTATCCTTTTAGACTATGCAGAAGATCTTAACCTGAACATTAACGAACTCGAAAATTACCTGAATTAAAGTTTTTTTCGTGTCTATAGATTCCCTTTCTGCAATTCGTCAGCCGCATAATTGACTGCCCTTGCTGTAAGCGCCATAAATGTCAGTGATGGATTTTGTATAGCCACGGAGCTCATGCATGCACCATCGGTAACAAACACATTTTTACAAGAGTGAATCTGATTCCACTTGTTTGTGATGGATGTTTTGGGATCTTTGCCCATTCGTGCTCCTCCTACTTCGTGAATATCGAGGCCGGGCGCCTGTTTACTATCGCCGGTGTTGATATTTTTGAACCCGGCAGTATCAAGCATTTCAGAGGCCTGCTCCAGGAAATCCTGAAGCAGTTTGTCATCATTTTCGGTATAATCAACCGAAGTAACCAGCTGTGGTATTCCCCACGGGTCGGTTTTTGAATCACTTAAACGCACATGATTTTCGTACCGGGGAACCGTTTCGGCCTGGGCCATCATATATACTCCCCACTTCCCGGGTTTCGAGACTTCATTTTTGAGATCTGCTCCAATATTTTCAGACCGAACCCCGCGCTGCCAGCCCTGCCGTGATGCCCCAAATGCAATCAGGTATTTTCCCTGGAAGTCAACATCAGAATCTTGCTGATAAACATTTCTGAAGGATGGCATAATGGCCTGAGTCGGGCGGCGGCCGTAGTAATATTCATCCTCGAAACCGTCGATGGTAGCATTTACGGATCCACGGTAATTGTGAAATGTAATGTATCGTCCCAACAGGCCGTTATCATTACCAAGTCCGTTGGGAAAACGGTCTGATTTACTGTTTAGAAGTATCAAGTTGGTGTTCAGGGCTGCTGCATTCAAAAATATGACTTTGGCGTAATATTCGGTCACCTCTTTAGTATTGGCATCAATTACACGAACACCCTTTGCCTTGCCCGCTTCTTCATCATAAATAACTGACTCCACGACCGAGTGTGTGCGCTTAGTCAGATTTCCGGTTCGCATTGCCCATGGTAGTGTTGAAGAATTGGAACTAAAGTATGCACCATATGGGCACCCGCGATAGCAGAGATGGCGTGCCATACACATTCCGCGGTTTTGCTGGCGGTGTATCTCTTTTAATTCTGTTAAGTGAGCACATCTGCCGTGCAGCACATGACGGTTGCTCCACCTGCTTTCGATCTTCTCTTTTACATGCTTTTCAACACAGGTAAAGTCAAACGGTGGGAGGAATTCTCCATCCGGGAGGTGGTCGAGCCCGTCTTTATTGCCGCTCCAGCCAACAAAGGTTTCAATATGGCTGTACCAGGGTGCAATTTCGTCGTAAGTAATGGGCCATTCAATACCGTAGCCATCCCTGGCCGGGCCTTCAAAATCGTACTTGCTCCAGCGCTGCCCCTGTCGGGCCCAGATCAGTGATTTCCCTCCCTCCTGATAGCCACGAATCCAGTCGAACGGCTTTTCCTGTTCGTAGGGATGCTCTTCATCCTTTACAAAAAAATGTTTTGTTGCATCATCGTAGGCATAACATCGTGCAACAATCGGATTTTTTTTTAACTCTTCCTGGGGCAAACGCTCCCGATAATCAAAGTGCCACGGATCGTTACCTGCTGTAGGATAATCCTCAACGTGTGTAACAGGCCGGCCCCTTTCCAGAATCAGCGTGTTAAGTCCTCTGTCGCACAGTTCTTTAGCGGCCCAGCCTCCGCTAATTCCAGATCCTACTACAATTGCATCAAACGTGTTATCCTTTTTAGCCTTGCCCGTCAAATTCATAAACAGCTATGATTGGTTCAAAAAACGAGTTTAATTAATGCATTTTTTCCCTGTAGTACAACACGTTTTACTTCTTTTAGAATTTGAAGATGGTTCAATTCGTTTGAAGAGCAGTGAACATTATTATTGATGCAGCTCATTCCCTTGACATAACTCCATAAAAAAAGGGAACCGACAGGTGCCGGTCCCCTACTTTTTTCTCTCTAATTTAACCAATTATCAACCAAACAATCGCTCTCTCTATTTATACTTATCTTAGTTCTCTCTTTCGAGGTCAGGACTTATTGTTGTCGTATTAAGGATTCTGTAAATTGGACAAAACGATAAAGCACCGGAGAATACCAGGATCAATCCGAGAAATCCCCAAAAGCTATTTAAGTATAATCCGGAAGCTACAATCACTGCGCCAATAAAAACTCTTATAATTGAGTCTAGATAACCAACATTTTTTTTCAGGATCATAACCATCACCGTTTATAATTTTAATTGCGGAAATTGTACTGTATCACCACAGTCTGTTTTACTTCAATTTTTTATTCTGATTAATGATATACATTCGGCTACATAAACCATAGAGCACAAACCTTAACTGATCCTAATAGAGATACTTAGCACGGACTAAGGGTATTCCCTATACCTTTCAGAAAAATCATTAACATATTGCATTACAACGTATTAGATTAATTTCAAATTATGAATAACGAAGAATCAAAAGCTTTTCAATCCATAGAGTGGAAGGACGATTCCCTAACAATTATCGACCAAACCCATCTGCCGTCCCGTGAGGTGTATACCCAGCTCAATTCGGTAGGGCAAGTTTGGGATGCCATTAAAAAACTGAAAGTTCGGGGAGCTCCTGCTATTGGCATTGCAGCTGCTTACGGACTCTATCTTGGAGTTAGAGATTTACCGGATTCTGGCTATACATCCTTCTATTCAGAGTGCGAAAGGATTAGTAGCTATCTCAACTCTTCGCGCCCCACAGCTGTAAACCTCTCCTGGGCACTGAACCGTCTGCTTGCTACTGTTAAATCCCGGAAAGAGCTGCCAACCGACGAATTAAAGCTACTGATTCTAAATACCGCAAAAATTATTCACGATGAAGACCGGCGAATGTGTAAGGCTATTGGAGAGCACGGCGTAGAGCTGGTACCCGATCAAGCCAGTGTTTTAACGCACTGCAATACCGGAGGGCTTGCAACCGGCCAGTACGGCACGGCTTTCTCGGTTATTTTCCACGCACATCAGGCCGGCAAAATAGAGCATGTTTGGGTGGATGAAACACGGCCGCTATTGCAGGGTGCACGGCTTACTACATGGGAACTTGCCAAGGCAGATATTCCCCATCAGCTAATTGTTGATTCTGCCGCAGCTTATTTAATGCAATCGGGGCGGGTTGATATGGTGATTACCGGAGCCGACAGAATTACCAAAAATGGTGATAGTGCCAATAAAATCGGAACCTATGCTCTGGCGGTACTGGCCAAAGAGCACAACATTCCCTTTTACATAGCGGCGCCCTCGTCAACGATAGACATGAGCCTGGAAACCGGCGGCGATATCGATATAGAACTTCGAGATACGAGTGAAATCACCTCATTTGCCGGCAAACAATCTGCACCTGATAATACAGATGTCTTCAATCCTGCTTTCGACGTTACGCCACACCGGTTCATTACGGCTATCGTTACAGAAAAAGGAATCATCAAACCCGACTTTAGCGACAATTTTCAATCGGCCTTCACATAAACTTTTCAATATGTTTCACTACACTTGCCGGGTAGATTGCTGAATGTGACGCATTCCATAATGCTTCACCATTTTTTATAAGTATAAGCTGTGGGGATTCGTGGCGAACTCCCGTTTTTTGTGCTATGCGATCAGAAAGTTTCCGCTGTGCTCTTACCTCAATAATATAGAAGTCCACATTCCCGGCTGTTTCAGGCAGGATTTTCTCCATATCCCTGAGTGCAAACGCCGATGTGCCACAAGCTGCACTGTGTTTAAAAATAGCACTTAGCCTGTCATTGTTACTAAAGATCGGGTCCAGATCATTTTCAGTTTCAGGTTGGTTCCAGTGCTCTGATACGTTTAAATCTGTTGAAAATGAGTCTTTTAAGCGACTTAAAAATCCCATGATGCGCAATTTTTGATTACTCTTTGAATTGTCCCAATGGTATACCCTGAAGCGTAAGAGCCTCCTGAAGCCTTTCCATTCCAAGGCCTTCACGAATTAACTCGGGCATGTCACCAGTAAGGTCCAGAATGGTTGTCTCTTCAGCCCGGAGCGCTTCCTGGTTGTCAACAATTACATCTACAATATTGTCGAAACGGCTTAGGTATAGCTCCCTGTTTCCATCTTCAGGATGTCCGTTTTCTACTCCCGGTAGCTTTGCGGTAATTGCAAGTACAGGATGGCCAAGTTCATTGATTAGATCCAGACATATGGGATAGTCGGGGACTCGAATTCCCACTGTTCGTTTTTTGGGATGAGTTAGAAGCCTTGGAACTTCTCTTGTTGCCGGCAAAATAAACGTATATGGTCCGGGTATAAGCCTCTTTATGAGCTTGAAATTATCATCTGTAAGTAAAGCGAATGTTGAAACATGCTCGAGACTCTTGCACATCACGGTCAGATGATCTTTTTTTCCCAGCTGACGAATTTGTCTTATGCGATCAATCCCTTTCTTGTTTTTGTAGTTGCACATCAGAGCATACTGGCTGTCGGTGGGTACCAGTGCAACGGAACCGTCAAGTAGCTCATCCGTAACTTCAAATATCTTTTTTTTATGAGGTGAGTCGGGGTGGATTTTTACTCTTAGAGCCATAGTTATATCACTGTTATTTAAATTTCAAAGCAGTTTTATACAGTAACGTGGATCCGGTAATTCAGAAATCAAGATCCTTCTTTAAGCAAGTCATTTTTTTAATAATAAGAAACCCAAGATTATCAATTTTTCTAAAGATAGTATCATCTGTGCAGAAGTAAAGTTAACAAAGAATGGCACAACCAACGATTCTTCTGTAGATTACGTTTTGAAAAGTGAACTATTAATAATGCTAACTAAAATAAAAGATTAAGAAAATGGAGACCAATATAAAGGCATGGTGGCTGGGACACTCAGCATTTAAACTGGAATCGCCCACGGGTAAAATCATTTATATCGACCCATTCCTTTCGGGAAATCCAACAACGCCCGAAGAGTTCAAAAACCCATCTGATATCGACTATATCCTGCTCACACACGGGCATGAAGATCATGTAGGCGACACGCTGGAACTTGCTGAGAAAACAGGCTGTACAGTGGTAGCCCAGGTAGAATTATCCCAATTGCTAAAAAAACGCGGGTTAAAAGAAGATCAGAGAATTGAGTTTAACAAGGGCGGCACTGTTCACTTCGATGACTTCTCAGTTACGCTTGTGAGTGCAAACCACAGCTCCTCTTTTGATGGTGAGTATGCCGGAGAAGCCGGTGGTCTTGTGCTATCATTTGAAGATGATATCTGTTTTTATCACTTGGGAGACACAAACATATTTAGTGACCTGGAGCTTTATGGCCAGATGTATCAACCTCACGTAATTGCCGTTCCCATAGGAGACCACTACACAATGGGCCCCGAAGAGGCTGCTATTGCATGCGATATGATCGATGCAAATGTGGCTGTCCCAATTCACTATGGTACATTTCCTGTACTTACCGGCACACCGGAAGATTTCAAAATGTTTACTGGAAAATATTCAGGTACCGAAGTGGTAATACCTAAGGCGGGTGAGAAATTTTTAGGCTAATCACCAGAGCTTATTGACCCATCCCGGGGCAGGCTTCATACAAGTCTGCCCTTTTTTTGATCTGGTTTTAAAAATTTAACCTGAACACTGAAACCAGTCAACACTACCCTCAACTTTTATTAGAAAAGATAGTCAGTAAATCAAGGCCTGGTTATCTATTTATCTGTTTTTTACCTTTAAAAAGTATATACAACACCATTTTTCTTCTCAATTAATAGAGTTGAAAAAACAACAAATTTGTTGGGCTTAAACTTCATAAACACACTTCGAAGTCTAAAAAAGCGCTTTTAAAAGCGCTTGTATATATATTGTATAACTTGATATGCCTCCCACTCCTCATTACTCTGGGCTGGGTTACCTTGTTATTACTAAATAAAGTTCGCGTTGACTCCGGAACTGCCGAACTTCCATAATCTGATACATATGAAAGCAAATATATCCTTACCAGGTGTCTTAATTTTATGTTTTGTGTATAGCTTTTCCACTTTAGCTCATGCACAAACCGAAAAGGTTGTAGTTGAAGAGAATGAGGATGGCTGGAGGCTCCTTGTTGACGGTGAGCCACTGATGGTTAACGGTATGAACTGGGACTA
>DATGBT010000086.1:0-17609 GCA_035312505.1 Balneolaceae bacterium
CGAGAATCTGACGCGCATGAATGTCTTCAATTAAACTCATAATCTTGTTTTTTTGTTAAAAAGTTCAGTACCGTAATGTAACGTTAATTCGTGTTACCATAAAGTAAAACCGATGAAACCTATACTTTTATTTGATATCGATGGGACTCTTCTCCATGTGAAAAAGCTGTTCATTCAAGAGCTGATACACACCATAATGAAGGATTTGGGTCTGAACCGGGATAAGCTGTCTGCAATGCCTTTCGCCGGCCGTACCGACAAGGATATTTTTAATGATATTGCAGGGAGACTAACGAACGAATCAGACAAGAAAGAAGAGCTGTTTGAGGAAATTAAAGACGCCTATTTAAAAGTGCTTCTTAGAGATTTGGCGTCCGACCATGTCGATTTAATCGAAGGTGTTTCGGAAACGGTACATGTAGCCGTGGAGAATAACCTGGATGTAGGATTGTGTACGGGGAATTTCAGAGAGGCGGCTCACAAAAAAATTGAAGCAGCGGGATTAACCAATCTATTCTTTTTTGGAGGGTTTGGCTGCGAGCATGCTGACCGGAAACACCTGCCTGAAGCAGCACACCTGGAATATGTAAAATTTAGTGGATCAGAGCCGGAAAGGAAAGCCTATGTTATTATCGGGGATACGCCCAATGATATTCGCAGCGCTAAATATTTTGGTGCAAGATCGGTAGCCGTAACTACAGGCAGCTTCAGCAGTGAAGATTTAAAAGTACATAAGCCTGATAAACTGGTGGAAAATCTTCGGGAATTGATACCGGTCTATATTACATCGTAACCGGGCCTGCGGTTAGGTTACCAGAGCCACCCAAAGGTGAACGTGATCTGAGGTGTACCAAAAAAGGACTGGGGTTCGAAAAAGGGCTCCATCACAAGCTCACCATTTTGGTCCACGATAAAAGGATCCTGACCCGGATTCACATTCGTGCGCATTGCAGGCTGGTTTGGCATCATGATTTGAATTCCATCGGGATAGTAGTAGAAAAAATAGCCGAATTCCACGCTGCTGAGTCTCGTAAAATTATCGCCGATATCCACTCCAAGTTTCAGCTCGCCGGCACCTCCCCAGTGCCACTCGCCTTCCCCAAGACCTGAAAAAATATCGTTGACAGGCTCAAAGAAGTTTTGGAACTGCTCCCGAAACCCATTATTGTTGATGTCATCAAAATAGGGGTAGGAGAGTGCAACTGATGGGCCCATAGAGGCACTGGCAAAAAACCGATAGTTATCCTGCACGAACTCCGGGAAAAGACGCTGGCGCATACCCAACATCAGCGGAAAGGAAAATGCCCTTTGAAATTTATTGGGGATTACCTGCTGTCCAAAAAAGAAATCAGTAAATGTTTGTTCGCTGGCATCTCTAAGACCCGTAACTCGCAGTGAGGCGGTAAGCTCCGTTTGCGAGCTGACAACTTTCCTCAATTCGCCGCCAACACCGAAGCCGAAATTGTTCATTAAAAAACCAAATCCAAAAGCGGTACCATAATTTTCACTCAGAGTGGTAACTGTACGGACAGATTCCTGTACTTCAGGTTCAAGCGTTTGCGCAGAAGCCTCACCGACAGGCAAATTCACGTAAATAAGAGAAAATAACAGGAAAAGTATTGAAAGACGTCTCATTGGGGATGTTTGAATTGAAGTTCACTTACTTAACGCAGAAATTTAACGATCCATTGCATTACAAATGTATAAAATAGCAGGTATTTTCGTGATATCTGATTTTCTTTTGGCGCGGAATTTGAATTTTGTTGCAAATTGGCTTTTATTCAGGCAGAAATTCACCCCTTTATTATTTAACTCAATTAACAGGGTTTACGTATTATGAGTACAGTAACAAAATATTTGGTTTACGGACCTCCAAGCACATTAAGAAGACTGCCTGCCAAACTTCTTGAACAAAATGAACCCAAGTTTCTTTATACATACGATGCCCCCACCGGGGATGATAAAATCTATGTAGCTGTTTTTGAGCAATATGAGAAACAGATTAATGCCACCATCACTCTTACATGTATTATTGAGTGCAACAATACATTTAATCGTATTGAAATGAAAAAGTCTGGTGGCAGGATGGGGTTCAGGGGAAGCTCTCTGTCTGAGGAGAAGAGCATTGAGGCAGATGTGGTCGACTTCATTATGGACTATTCGAAGAGATTTGGCCTTTCTCTGCAGGAAGAGCAGGATGAAAAACCCGCAGAAACAACGGATAATGATAATGCATAGTTCGAATTGTACAGGATAGGATGAGCAGTAAAAAACCTGTATGGACGGTGTTGTCTATGATAGAATGGGCAACCGGCTATTTTCAAGAGAAAAACATACCAGATGCACGGCAAAGCATAGAATGGCTTTTAGCTGAAATTCTGGAAACAAAGAGGCTTAATCTCTACTTACAGTTCGACCGGCCTCTTTCCGGAGATGAGCTCAACGAATTGCGATCTCTTGTAAAGAGGCGGGCTAGCGGTGAGCCTATCCAGTATATTATTGGGCACACAGATTTTATGCGGGCTAAAATTAGCGTAAAGCCCGGCGTTCTTATTCCAAGAATTGAAACAGAACAACTTGTTGATCTGTTGCTTACTCAGGAATTGGGTCGGGCGGAGAAGCCCGTGAGCCTGCTTGATATTGGTACCGGCAGCGGTTGCATCCCGATAGCACTAAAGCTAGCGCACCCAAACTGGCACTGCTATGGCTGCGATATTTCCGCCGAAGCCCTTGCTGTTGCCACTGAAAATGCGATGCAAAATAGTGTGGACATTACTTTCTTTGAGGGAGACATCCAACAACTGGGGGAACGTGCAGATGATCAGGATGCGAATTGGGATGTTATAATTTCCAACCCCCCATACATCCTGCCTGACGAAAAAGCCGAAATGCATAAGCAGGTTCTTGAATTTGAACCTGAAATGGCTCTGTTCCACAATTCACCTCTCACTCTTTACCAGCATATTATAGAGTTCGCTGCAAAAAATGAGGCCTCTCTATATCTTGAATGCAATGATAAAACTGCTAAAGAGGTGCTTGGAATTGCCGGGATGTATTATTCCAATCCGGAGCTCAAAAAAGACCTCGACGGAAACGACCGATTTGTGATTGCCACTCATTAAATTAATCTCATTTTTAAGCCCGCCTGCCCACCTTTGCGGGCGTGAAATTAATCTACATTATAATGTGGAAAACTTGTGGAAAAGTTTTTTATACAGGCGTCATTCCTTATGCTGTGTGTTAAATTAGTGTTATGGGGTAGCCTGACAGTGTCAAGGCAAATTTTACAATTATATAAAAAAATATTTAATTCATTGGCGCGCAATAGATTAAACCGTTTATACAAATGTGGATAACTTTTGAATAATAGCTGAATATTTTTTTGATTTGAGCCTTAGAAATTCTCATTTTGGATGAAAATTAATTCTGGTTATTGGATGCCGTGTGGATAACTAACGAGTAACGGTAACGCATAACTGTGCTTTGGGAGGCTTTGATACATTGAATAAACTAAGTGCTGAATCTGCCTGGGAAGAATGTTTAGAGATTATCCAGGACAATATCAGCTATCAAAAATATAAATCCTGGTTTGAACCGATTAAGCCGGTTAAACTGAGCGACAATACGCTTACGATACAAGTGCCAAGTCAGTTTTGGTACGAGTGGCTCGAAGAGCACTATTACAATATGCTGCGATCCACAATCGCGAAAGTGATGGGTAGTGAGGGGAAGTTGGAGTATTCGGTATTGGTTGAACGATCAGACCGCATCGAAGACAATCGTTCTGTGAGGCTGCCGCAGCGGCCCATGCCGCCCCAAAAGCCTCAGGAAATGAATACGTTTACGGAGTATCAGCCCGGTAAAATTGAAAACCCATTTGTGATTCCGGGAATCCGCAAAACCAATATCGATTCAAACCTGAATACCAACTATGTTTTCGATCGCTATATAGAAGGAGATTGCAACAGGCTTGCTCGGTCCGCAGCCATGGCCATTTCAGACAACCCCGGGAACAACTCGTTCAATCCGCTTTTTGTTTATGGAGGTACGGGTCTCGGAAAAACACATTTGATACAGAGTATAGGAAACCGGGTTAAACATCAGTTTGGTGATGAGAAGGCTGTACTTTACGTCTCATCTGAAAGCTTTACCAATGAATTTGTACAGGCGATTCGAAATAACCGCGCCAGCGAGTTCTCCCTTTTTTATAAGAATATTGATGTTCTGATTGTTGATGATATCCAGTTTTTCAGTGGTAAAGAGAAGACTCAGGAAGAATTTTTCCACATATTTAACGCGCTTCATCAGGATGGTAAACAGATCATTTTAAGTAGTGATCGTCCTCCTAAAGACATTCCCGATATTGAAGAGCGGCTGATTTCGAGATTTGGATGGGGATTGAGCGCAGACCTTCAGATACCTGAATACGAAACCCGCTACGCTATTCTTGAGCGTAAAGCGAATGATAACGGCATCTCTCTCGATCCCAATATCATAGAATTTATTGCATACAATTTTAAATCGAACGTCAGGGATCTTGAAGGCGCAATTATTAAACTGCTTGCCACCGCTTCGTTAAAACATGTAGACGAAATTGATCTGTCTATGGCCAAAACGGTGCTAAAAGATATGGTAAAGAGCTCGCATACGCAGATATCCATTGAGTTTATTCAAAATTATGTCTGCAGTTACTTCGAAATCGATACCAACAAAGTGCGTGAAAAGACAAGAAAACAGGAAATTGTAGAAGCCCGGCAAATAGCGATGTTTCTGGCGAAAAAATACACGAAGTCGAGTTTGAAAACGATTGGTCTGCAGTTTGGCGGACGGGACCATTCTACGGTCATTCATGCCATATCAACGGTCGAGGAACGCCTGGCTACCAGTCCACGCCATAAGCGGATTTTGAAAGAGCTGGAACAAAAAATTGACGTTGCCACCCTGTAGAAAAGCTTCATCTGTATCTATTCCCTGTTTTGTGGATTAATATTCGTTTGTAAGTGCTGTTCTCTTTATTTTTGATGGCGGATGAATCAAAAAAACAGTTTGGACAGAATTACGATAAAGGGCCTCTCTTTCCCGGGAAAGCACGGATATTATCCGCAGGAGAGAGATACAGGCAATGAGTTTGAGGTTGATGTTATTGCAGAAGGAGAGTTTAAACAAGCCATTCAAGAAAACGACCTGGAAAAAACGTTTAACTACGAATTGGCTGCCAATTGTGCAGAGAATGTAATTTCCGGCCCGTCTGAATTACTAATCGAAACACTCTGTTACCGTATAGGAGAAGATCTTTTTGAGCATGCAAAATCCGTAAAAAAACTAACCGTTATTGTTCGAAAACTACATCCTCCCATAGAAACTAAAGCCGAGTATGCCGAAATTGAAATGACATGGAACAGGCCGTAATTGCTATTGGCAGTAATCTTGGCGACCGACTTGAAATGGTGAGAAAAGCAGGTGAATTCTTAGGCCAGATTTCAATGAGGAAACCGGTACAATCATCAATTTGGGAGTCGGAACCGGTTGGCGGAGCTAAGTATACATTTTATAATGCTGCCGCTCTCATAACCACTGATCTTCATCCATTGGCACTGTTGCACAAACTCAAGGATTTTGAGATGGCTTGCGGCCGCAAAAAAGAGTATACCAGGTGGAGCCCCAGAATTCTGGATCTGGACATAATCACCTACGGAAACTTGGTGATTGAAATGGATAATCTTATCATTCCCCATCCGGAGTACAAAAAACGTCTGTTTGTGTTATATCCATTGGAGGAAATTTGTCCTGCATGGGTAGATCACTCAACAGGTGAATCGCTGGATGTTATCATAAAGAATGCTCCCGACATAGAAATGAAAAAGACAGAACTGGAGTGGTAATTTATTGAGTATTGCGGAATCAGATAAAGAAGATCTAATGCGGAATAACCTGAATTTTGTTGCGATTGAAGGGGTGATTGGGGCAGGAAAGACAACCCTTGCAGAGTTGCTGTCTAAGCGTAACGGAGCACGGCTTGTGCTTGAGCAATTTGAAGAAAATCCATTCCTCCCAAAATTTTATGAAAACCGCAAACGTTACGCATTCCAAACGCAGCTTGCGTTTCTTGCAAGCCGGTTTAAGCAACAGCAAAATATGACCAGTCCCGATCTTTTTGACGAATGTATCATATCGGACTATATTTTTGAAAAGGATCGCATCTTTGCGCGGCTGAACCTGGATGATGATGAATTGGCTCTTTATGATAATATTTACGGGATTATGACCGGGATTTCTGCAAGGCCGGATCTTGTTATTTATCTTCAAAGTAGTGTAGAAAGATTGATGGCAAACATTGATAGCCGGGGAAGAGATTACGAAAAACATATTACCCCGGAATATTTGCAGGAGCTAAGCGATGCTTATAACCAGTTTTTTTACCACTACACCAAGTCTCCGCTGATTATTATTAACGCGACTAAAATTGATTTTGTAAATAATCCGGAACACTTGAAATACATTGAAGAGCAAATTTTTAATCAGCCAATACGAAGCAATACACATATCCACATAATACCGGATGAAGGATGATACGCACACTATTTATAATTCTTGTAATTTACATTGTTGTTCGCCTGATAAGAGGGCCAAAAAAACGCAGAAAGCCTAATTTTAAATTCCGTTTTGGAAATTTTGAACAGGGTGGATTTAATAGCAAAGAAGCACAGCAAAAGCGCAGTATAGAAGAAATTGAAGAAGCTGAATTTGAAGATATAACCGATACAGAAAAAGAAAAAAAAGAGAAGAGTAAACCATGAGTTTTGAAGAAAAACATAAAGAAGGGTACGAACTACTGCACGAAAAAGACCTCGATAAAAGCCTGGATATCGCACGTCGCCTCCAGGAGATGAGACCGGAGGCACCCGAGGGATTTACCCTTGAGGCTGAAGTAATGCAGAAGCTGAACCAGTGGGATGCGAGCATAAAATCACTGAATGAAGCCATAGAATTAACCGACGATACCGGCAGGCTGTTTAACCTTCGCGGTTATGCTAATCTGAACGAAGATAAACTGGAAGAGGCAAGAAAAGATTTTGAGCAGGCTATTGAACTGGATGATCTGCCGTCTGCCCACAGAAACCTCGTGCTGTATAAACTGATGTCGGGTAGTGGTCACGAAGCCATCACCTATCTTCTGGATAGAATACGTACCGACCCAAGAGACGTGGAAAACTGGATTCTCATGGGCGACCTGATGAAAAAAGGAGGCCATGACGAGAAAGCGAAAACCTATTACGAGCAGGCTCTGAAAATGGATCCTGAAAATGAATATGTAAAAGAGCTGCTGGGCTCCTGATCACTCATAATAAAGAGACCAGCCGGCAAAGCGAAAATATTACGTACGATAATCTGAGTTTGAGGTACGGAATTTAACTCAAAAAGTCCCCTTTTTACCATCGGGATGCCCTCGGCAAGAGGGGTGTTCATCGGTTTTTCCCACGTTTTGATATACATCCCCCTAAATCCCCCTTTGTTAAGGGGGACTTGTACGTTCAAAATTTAACAATCGAACTCAGGTTTTAACAAACTCTTATGTCAATTGACGTTACGATAATAAGTGGTTAGCCCGTACCGAAAACCGGTATCGGGCTTGTTTTTTAGAGTGTACGTTAATCTGTTGTTGGTTTCTCTTGCTCTATGGCAGCATTATAATCACGAACATATTTGTTAAGCCACTCCGACTGTTCCCAAAGCATATGGAGAACCGATTCCCGTGCCCTGTATCCATGGCTCTCTTCCGGCAGCATAACCAGGCGGGCCGTTCCGCCTAAGCCGCTTACAGCAGCATACATTCTTTCGCTCTGCATTGGAAATGTTCCGGAGTTGTTGTCCTCCTCACCATGAATGAAAAGTATGGGATCTTTGATTCCGTCGGCATGCATAAAGGGCGACATGCTGAGGTAAATTTCAGAAGAATCCCAGAAATTTCTCGGTTCTGCCTGGAAACCAAAGGGCGTAAGAGTCCGGTTGTATGCCCCGCTGCGTGCAATTCCTGCTTTAAAAAGCCGTGAGTGTGCCAATAGGTTAGCCGTCATAAACGCGCCGTAGCTGTGTCCGCCCACTGCAAATCTCTGAGGATCACCAACACCTCTTCGTTCCAGCTCGTTAATTAATGCTTCGGAACTTAATTTGAGCTGCTCAACAAAGGTATCGTTTGGATTTTCATCCCCTTCGCCAACAATTGGCATTGTTGCATTTTCTGCCACAGCAAACCCTTGCGTGAGGGCAAAATGCGGCCCCCAGTAACTCAGACCGGCAAACCTGTAGGGTGAGTCGGCAACCTGGCCTGCTGCTGCTGCGCTTCGAAACTCCCTGGGATATGCCCAAACCAGCGTGGGCAGTGCGCCATCAACTTCAGGATCATAGTTTGGCGGCAGGTAGAGAGTCGCTGAAAGCTGAACACCATCTGCCCTTTCGTACTGAATAAACTCTTTATGAACATCCTTCAGCTGGGGAGTGGGATGCTCGAAAAAAGTAAGTTGCTCCGGTTCACCGCCGCTCAGAGTACGCACGAAGTAGTTTGGTGGCACATCCACCGATTCTCTAAGAGTTAAGAACCGGCTTGCGTCTTCTTCAAGTAGCGTAATGACCCGTTCGTAAAACGGGGCCTCGGATCTCCAGAGTATTTCTGATTCTTGGGAATCCAGATCGAAGAGCGAAAGAAACGGACGGTTCCCTTCCGGTGTAGCTCCAATGCCGCTCATAAAAACCTTGCGGCCGTCATCTGTTGTATTTAAAACCCAGGTGCCATACGAAGAGCGTTTCATTTCCGGTGATCCCGGATCGTTGTAGCGGTCTTCAGTGGAAAGATCAAATATTAACTCCGGCTCAGCATTCTCATTGTCCGGGTAAATTTCCCAGGTTCTGCGGCGTCTGTCTTCTCTCCAGTATTCTGTGACTAAGGCATATCCCTCTTCGCTCCATTGTAATCCTGCATAACGGTACTCCAGATCTATATGTGAGGAAGGTTCCCCGGAAAAGGGAGCTTCAAGGCTAAAAAGACGATCTCTATATGGCACATCAATTGAGGGGTCTCCATCATCGAGTGCTTCAACCCAGGCGAGTGTGGACGGAGCATCGTTTCTCCAGCTTAAAGATCTTGGACCTTTCGTTGTTGACGAAAAAGCAATCGGCACATTATCCGCAAGCGGAAGGTTTGCAAATTGATGTGCCAAATTACCTCTGCGGTCGAGTACCTGGATGTTTTGCGGAAAACGATAGGCCGGAACACGATAGGAATAGGGACGTTCGGTTTTATTTACAAGAATGTATCGGTTATCGGGAGACAGGCTAACAGACCTGTAAATCGCTGGTTCACCCAAATATTGGACTTCTCCGGAAAGGCTGATCTCTGCAAGCTGCGAGGTAAAGTAGTAGTCAAAAAGATCTTCATCGTGGCCGTCTTCAAGCAAATCCTGGTAGGTTCTCGCCGGACGGGATTCTCCTATGTTTTCCTGAATAACCGGTCCGGTTGGAAGCATGGATCGTTCAGGTGCCGGGCCTCTGTCGTTTGGGATGGTTTGGACCAGCAGCGAAGAACCCTCACGGGTCCAGTCAAACGGAGAGCCATAATAGGTGCCGTTCACTTGCCCCGCATACAGTTTGCTGGCTGTTGCAGCTGCAACATCAGCTACCCACAAATCAAGACTGGAGTCTGTAATCAGTAAAAAAGCAAAATGCTTCCCATCAGGAGCCCAACTTACATTGATGATTTTTGGGTTACCCGGCAAGCCTGAGACAACCCGGTCGACTCCGGTTTCGGCATTCCGAAGGGTAAATCCGGTAACGTAGCCAGAGCGGCTCGGACCATTTGTTTTTGGATTGATACGAATGCCGGCGAGTCGGAGTTCAGGCTGTGCCAGCTCCTCAATCGATGGCAGAGAAGGACGTTCCTGTAATAGTATGGTTGTTCGGTCGGGTGAAATGGATAGAGATGGGTTTCGAACTCCGTCAACAAGATTTACAAGCTCTTGGGAGGGAGTTCGATAGGTATCCTGTGCTTTGGAGTCTGTAGCAATAAAAAACAGAAAACCGACACAGACGATTATGAACAGTATGTGTTTCATATGTTAATTGGTTGGATGAAAGTTAGAATCTTATGAAAAAACCGATATTGGAGAATTAATACAAGTTATAGATCGTAAAAAGGATGCATCCAAGTTTTAAAATCTGAGAGACCCCAACGTCTATGCGATGGAAAGAGAACAACAGTAACCGAAATCAGGAAGCTGAAGCAGTAGTCAACGCCCACGTTAAGTATTAACTAATGCAGCCCCATACTTTTGAAAGGCCCGCACAGCTATTTTAGATTTACAAACTGCAGAGGTATGCCAAAACTTTTAGATTTCAGGTGCTGAATTACTTCCTGCAGGTCATCAATTTTTTTGCCGGAAACCCGCACCTGGTTATCCTGAATGGCGGGCTGCACTTTTAGTTTCAGGTTTTTGATCTCCTTTACAATTTTCTTAGCGGTTTCCCTGTCAATCCCTTCCTTGATGGTGACATCCATTTTTACATGGCCCTGGCTTGTCCCCTCTTCGGGACCATATTCAAGAGCTTTTGGTTCCAGCCCGCGTTTAATGAAATGCTTGATGAGCATATCTTTTACCGCCTGCAGTTTCATACTTTCTGCCGCCACCAGGTGAATCCGGTTCTCTTTTTTATGAAATTCCACTTCCGTATGTAGTCCCTTAAAATCGTAACGGGTTGAAACTTCCTTTTTTGTGTTGTTGATGGCGTTGTCTACTTCCTGGGCGTTAATTTCGTTTACGATGTCGAATGAGGCCATGATGCGGAGATACGTTTTTATTAAAAGGATTAAAAAAAATATAACGATATTCAGCCCAATGTTGTCATAAAATCTATCGTATTTGTGGAATTCAAAGGAGTTTTAATTTTACTCGAGTATTTTTTCCCTTTATTTGGAATCGTGATTATTGCTGTATTGGCGGGGATGAACAAAGGAATGAAAAAGTGGTTGGTACTGATCTTTGGCCCCGCAATTTTATTCGGACTTCAAATACTCTTCCTTCAGTTCAATATCATTGAGGGTAACCTGCTTACAGCTTCAGTATTCGGATTAATGATTGTGGGTATTTGGTGTTATTACATTGTACTACTGATCATTGGACTTTTCCAGGGATGGAAATACTGGAGAGGAAAGAAATAACGAATTAAAGACAGTGGTATGCGATTCAGGAACACCTTCATTCAGCGGAAAAACACCATATGAATGCTTAATCTTTGTCGGGACGACAGGATCTCATCGAAGGAATGGCATTGGCAGAGCTGGCGCTCCCTTCATAGTAAATAAAACATACTTGAAAACTCAATTACCATTGAATTTTGATCCCTTGTTTATCGTATCACTAACTTTGAATCCGATCACAAATATTCCGACCCAAGAGATCCCTTTCAGAAACTCAACTCCTGAGTAGAGGTTAAATTCTATCCGTATTTATATCCCTGATTATACGAACGAGCTGTACTTTCAATGTGAAGCAGCGGTATAGTTATATATCCTGCAAGTGCTTCACCCAGAGCGCTTAGATTTCTGTTTGATATGGTATCCGGTCCGCCACATCGCATCTGGTTACGGGGGAGTGCTGATAGGGGCCGTATGGAAGTAACGGGGTCTTTGTCTATCATATGAACAAATTCATTTAATCTATTGGATGCCCCCTGTTGATTTGCGGATAGTTTTTTTGTCACTAGGTTAAAGAACTTGTACTATTAAAAATGACCTTCTCCTGCCCGCGCGATGGGCAGGAGCTATTCCCTGATCTAAGAGATAAAAAGTTTAAATATTGGTTTGTCTAATAAAATGTATTTCATAAATATGAACGGCTAAAACAAAAAATATCATGAATAAATCTATTATTATTTTGGTGCTGGTGTTGTGCTATGGAGCGATTGCCAATGGGCAGTCAACAAGAGGGACCGAATGGGAACCTGTAGATTATGTAACAACACTTATGGGATCGGATTCAAGATTTCTACTCTCACACGGTAATGTTTATCCCGCGATAGCGCGGCCATGGGGAATGAATTTTTGGACACCCCAAACAGGTGAGATGGGAAGCGGTTGGCAGTATACATACAATGCAGACACATTCAGGGGTTTTAAACAAACTCATATGCCGAGCCCCTGGATGAATGACTATGGACAATTTTCCATCATGCCCGTTGCTGCTGTCGCAGATACCAGCGGAGATGGGATGGTATTTAATGAAGAGGATCGTGCCAGCTGGTTTTCACGTAAAACAGAAATAGCCCGCCCTCACTATTATAAAGTATACCTGGCCGACCATGATGTGGTGGCAGAGATTACCCCAACAGAAAGAGCTGCGAGGTTGCGTTTTACTTTTCAGTCATCTGAAAAATCAAATGTTGTTATAGATGCATTTGATGATGGATCATATGTAAAAATTATCCCTGAAGAGAACAAAATTATAGGATACAATACAAAAAACAGCGGGGGAGTCCCTGATAATTATAAAAACTACTTTGTCGTTGTTTTTGATCAGCCATTTAAATCCGGTTCAGTATGGAGTGGCGACAATTTAATGTCTGGCGTTCATGAAGTAGAAGCAGACCATGTGGGAGCCTTTATAGAGTTTGCAACTGAATGGGGAGATCAGATTGAAGCTAAAACAGCTTCTTCTTTTATAAGCTTTGAACAAGCAGAGCGTAATCTAGAAGAGATTGGTGATGACGATTTTGATACGGTTAAAGCAAAAGGCAGAGATATTTGGAATAAGGAATTGGGTCGTATCAAAGTAGAGATGGGCAGCCTGGATGAAACACGGACATTCTACTCCACACTCTATCGTACACTGTTATTTCCGAGACAATTTCATGAAATAGATGCAGCAGGCGATATCGTGCACTATAGCCCGTATAACGGCGAGGTATTACCGGGGAGATTGTATACGGATAACGGATTCTGGGATACGTTCAGAGCTGTATTTCCCTTTTTCAATTTGATGTATCCTTCCCTGAACAATAAAATTCAGGAGGGACTGGTAAACACCTACCTGGAAAGCGGATTTTTGCCGGAATGGGCGAGCCCCGGACATCGCCAGGTTATGATTGGGAATAACTCTTCTACAATTGTTGCCGATGCTTATTTGAAAGGAGGCAGCGGTTATGATATTGATACTCTATACGAGGCCATATTGCATGGTTCTGAGAATGTACACCCTGAAGTCTCTTCAACTGGACGCCTGGGGCATGAGTATTATAATAATATTGGATATGTTCCCAGTGATGTCGGGATTAATGAAAGTGCGGCGCGCACCCTCGAGTATGCATATGCGGACTGGACAATCTATATGCTGGCTAAAGAGCTTGAAAGGCCACAGGAAGAAATTGACCGATTTAAAAAACGAAGTCAAAATTATAGAAACCTTTTTGACTCTGAGTTCAATTTGATGAGAGGTCGAAATGAAGACGGAAGCTTTGAAACGCCATTCAATCCTTATAGCTGGGGCGGAGCGTTTACTGAAGGAAACTCCTGGCACTACAGCTGGTCCGTATTTCATGATATTGGAGGTCTTATAAATTTAATGGGCGGTGAAGACACATTTGTCAGCATGCTCGATTCCACTTTCACCACTCCGCCGATATGGAATGAAAATTACTATGGCTTTACGATTCACGAAATTCGTGAGATGCAGGTGATGAACATGGGACAATATGCTCACGGTAACCAACCCATTCAGCATATGCTATACCTGTATGCATACGCAGGACAGCCATGGAAAACTCAGTATTGGGTTCGTGAAACGCTGGATCGTCTCTATTCTGCCACACCTGACGGATATCCCGGGGATGAAGACAACGGGCAAACGTCTGCATGGTATGTTTTCAGCTCTATGGGTTTTTATCCCGTTACTCCCGGTTCCGATGAGTATGTGTTGGGCTCGCCACTATTTCCATATATCGAAGTTGATCTTGAGAATGGAAACACTATTGTAATTGAAGCTGAAAACAACAGTAAAGAGAATGTTTATATCGATGAAATGTACCTCAACGGTGAGGTATATGATAAAAACTATATCAAGTATGATGATTTGATGGAAGGTGCCCATTTAAAGTTTGTCATGTCGAATGAACCCAATAAAAATCGCGGAACCGGCAGGGATGCTTATCCCTATTCGTTCTCCGATATAGAGTAAATTGTTCATGGGAAGGGGGTCTGTACTTCCCATTTTTTCTTTTGTGTTTTACGGAAAAATACTTTGTTAGGTAAAGGCACTTTCAAAAAAAGCACTCTTTTGACAGTTTGATTATTTTACGCTGATTCGGTAATCTCTTCAAATTCACTATTGCTGCGCTTATCGTTTGAATTAAACTACTATAAATTTGCCATTATGAATGTTGATCAATCATCGGGTATCCCACTTTATAAACAGATTGAAAGCTTTCTCAGGGAGGAGATAGAAAGTGGTAAATATGATGATGGAAGTTTTTTGCCCCGGGAAGAGAAGCTGGCAAATCAGCTTGGTGTTTCAAGGAATACAGTCAGACAGGGGATTTCCCGACTCGTAAATGAAGGATTACTCAAAAGAACCCCGGGCAAAGGGACTGTGCTCATGGAGAGAACGATTACCACGAAGCTAACGGAGTGGCACAGCTTTCGAAATGAAATGCAAAAAAAAGGAATAAAATTAAAAGACTATTTTATTAACGCTGAATTTGAGTTTGCTCCTGAAGAAGCGTACAAAAAGCTGAATGTAGACAACAATAAAAAACTGTTAAAGCTGGAAAGATTACGGGGCGATGAGATAGCTCCCTTTGTTTATTTTGTCTCCTGGTTTCATCCAAGAATTCAGCTTGATGAAAATGAGGATTACACCGGCTCTCTGTATTCCATTATTGAGAATAAGCACTCGGTAATACCCACATTCTCCGAGGAAGAACTGGATGCCATTGAGGCTGATGATAAAATTGCTGAATACCTGCAGATGGCGAAGGAAAAACCCGTTCTTTTTAGAAAAAGGCTTGTATTGGATGCAGGTGAACGCCCTATCGAATTTAACCTCGGTTATTACCGAAGCGATAAATTTAAATATTCTATTCGTTTTGAAAGTAAATAAGTTGGTTTTTTTGAATAATTAATAACGTAAAAGGGTTATCGCTTATCCGGCCGGTTTTGCTTTTTCTATCGGGCTATTAAAATTTGTGGCAGCTTACGAAATATTTCCAAACAAAATCAGGGGACGGGCACTTGCATAAAGTATAATAGCGATGTGGACTGCAGATAAGTAGTTGGACAGTTAACTCCAATGCTATTGTCATATAGCGATACACTGGTAACGTTCCGGTTCTTTGCGCTAATCTGTGTCTTTTCCTTTTGGTTTATTTATAAGATGGTTCCCGAGACAAGAAATAAATCATTAGAGGAAATACAACAGTTTTGGAAGATCTGAGAAACATAAATAACATGCGTTCGGGAAAAAATCCGGGGTAAAAATAGCCCCATAAAGGGGTTGCAGGGGCAAATAAGTCTTGGAATATGCCGCTCTGGGTGTTGATCATTCCCAAATATTTAAGTTTTGGATTTACTTTCTCTACCGTTCATCTCCCAATGTCTGCCTTTTTTCGAAAGGAACCTTTTCTACTCGTTATATGGCAAGGTCCGATGGATATTTATTGTAAAATTTTATTGCATCAAGATTAGAGTGTCAGCACATAAGCATATGTTTAAATTACAGTAATAAGATTTATAATGATTTCTTAATTGTTTAAACATTTGCTCATTATTGTCTTTTTCATTACTCTGAATAAAAGAGGACACAAATTGATGGTGTACACAAAAATATGAACAAATAAACCGAGGAGGTAGTTTTAATTTTAAGTTTTATAAAAAAGTTAAAAGACATCGATATCTTATATTTATAATTAAAAAATTTTTGGGATAAGACATGGAAAAACAGTTATCTGTAGAATCATCATGCGCAAATAGTTTCGGCGCATTAAACCGTATTTATTCTTTTGCAATAAAGTTCACAGGCATTCTTCTTTTATTTTTTATTACGGCTTCCTACGCGTTTGCACAGAGTGGCGACCACGAAGTGAGCGGAACGGTATCAGAAGTTAGTGGAGAGCCTTTGATTGGAGTTAACGTATCTGTACAGGGTACAACCACTGGTACAACAACAAATATGAATGGTGAGTACAGCTTATCTGTACCCGACCCGGATGTTGTGCTGATATTTTCATACATAGGGTTCGAGCAACAGGTAATTCCGGTTGAAGGACGCAATACAATTGATGTTGTACTATATCTTGATACTACTCAGCTGGATGATCTTGTTGTTGTAGGGTATGGAACACAGCGAAGATCAGACATAACGGGTTCAGTGGGTATTGTATCGGCCACCGATCTTGAACAGCCTACATTTAATACCTTGCAAAGTTTGCGGGGAAAAGTGGCAGGCGTAAACATTTTTACAAATTCAGGATCACCCACAGGAAGTAACAGGGTTGTTATCAGGGGTGTAGGTACAATCAATGCTTCCTCAGCTCCACTCTATGTGGTAGATGGCGTGGTAATGGAAAATATCGATTATATCAACCCAAATGACATACAGAGCATTGAGGTGCTGAAAGATGCATCATCTACAGCTATTTATGGAGCACGTGGTGCCAATGGTGTAATTTTGATTACCACTCAGAGAGGTGCCGATGTAGATGATGGTGTAAATGTAAGCTATAATGCTGACCTGAGTATAGGCCGGATGAGAGGAAAAATGGATCTTCTGGATGCAGAACAATTCATGGAAGTGTTGGAGCGTGGTTATGAAAATGCTCCCAAATACAGAGATTATGCTCCGGGAGAAGAGCCGGTACTTAGCAGAAACGACCCACGTTTGTTTGATGCAAGCGGAAACCCGCTTTATAATACAGATTGGCAGGATGCAGCTACAAGAACGGCATTTTCTCACAATCAACAGTTAGGTATTCAGACGGGTAACGAAAACTCATCATTTGGGGCTTTTCTAAACTATACAGATCGTGAAGGTATTATGCTGAACTCTTACATGCAGCGTGCAAGTTTGAAACTTGTATATGATGTAGACCCACTTGAATGGTTAACCTTCGGTACAAATATTACGCTAAACAGAACCTGGGAAAATAGTATTCAGGAAACAGGCGGGAACCAAATGCCACGGCGTACCATGATTGAAATGCCACCAATTTTTCCGATTACATTTGCTGACGGGTCATGGGCCAATTCATTTTCCAGTCAAGAAGATTATGGATTTGAGGCAATGGCCAATCCGGTACATGTTTTGAAAACAAGAGACAGGCTCCGCAACCGGGCACAAATATTTGGAAACACTTTTGTTGCTGTTCAGCTGTCGGAGAATCTGGAATTCAGAAGCCAGATCGGAATCGACAATATGTTGTTTGAGGCACGTGATTATAACCCGACCGACCTGATTAATATATCTGCTCCAGATGGATATGCAGGTATTTCAAACAGTGAAATGCTATTCTGGCAAAGTGAGAACTACCTCACCTATTTAGAAGAAGTGGGTGTCCACAGAATAAACGCAGTT
>DATGBT010000087.1:0-5410 GCA_035312505.1 Balneolaceae bacterium
AAGCCTCTTGCATATTTTTATGTAGAGGCTTTTTTTATGGCTATGAATTATTATTTCTACATCCTCTGCTCAGAGCTAAAAGAGATCTACTACTACGGATCTTCTGACGATCCGGATCGAAGACTGGGCTACCATAACAATGAACAGAGTGGATTTACCCAACGCCATCGCCCATGGAACCTTCTATTCACACATGGATTCAAAACACGACAAGAAGCCGAGGCCGCTGAAAGACTCGTCAAAGCATGGAAAAGCAAAAAAATGACTCGGTTGTTGATTAGAGGAAAAATAGATCTGAACAATTATCTATAAAGAACCAAGGTAGAGACAGGGCAATCGGCTGTTACTCCGACTGCTGTCGGAGCGTTGGTTCGAATCCAACCCGGGGAGCTTTTCAGATCCTGAAAAGTATAAATTATCAATACTTTGCAGGCTTATTCTATTTCAAAGGTAAAACAATGGTGAAATATTTCACCGTACTCCTCCACCCATTCTTGCTTAAAGTGTCAGAACTATTGTTTTACAGTTTCCGTCTTATTGACATAATTATATGCTATAGTCTGGAATCCGAAAAAAATTGCTATCCAGAATACGAGGAGTAGAAGAAAAGAGAGTACAATTCAAAAACTTCTATACCTCTTGATTTTCACTGAATCGATGGACGTTCTCACTGAAAGAGACAAAATTCAGGTTCCGCAAAACGACATGTTCTACTACCAGATTTTGGTTAATTTTTGAGCAAAGCAGAAGGTATTCCTTTGTAAAAGAACCCATCAAAAGTTAATGAGACCACTCATACTTTGAGTAATCTCATTTCAATGTTCAGGAAGCCTACCGTTTATCTGTTTTCCAGATCCACGTAATCCCGTTTATTCGGCCCGACATAGATCTGGCGCGGGCGCGAAATGGGTTCGTTGTTATCTCTCATCTCTTTCCACTGGGCAATCCAGCCGGGCAGGCGTCCCAGTGCAAACATTACGGTGAACATTTCGGTTGGGATACCGATGGCTCTGTAGAGGATGCCGGAGTAGAAGTCGACGTTCGGGTAGAGCTTCCGCTCAACGAAATAGGAATCATTCAGGGCGACTTCCTCCAGCGACCTGGCGATCTCAAGAAGGGGATCATTAATATGCAGCTCACTCAATACCTCATCACTCACTTTTTTGATGATCTTCGCACGCGGATCGAAATTTTTGTATACGCGGTGGCCGAAACCCATAAGGCGGAAGTCACTGCTTTTGTCTTTGGCTTTTTCTACCATTTTAGCAACATCACTGCCTTCAAGATGAATCTGCTCCAGCATCTCAATCACTTTTTGATTGGCCCCACCGTGTAGCGGTCCCCACAGGGCGCAAACTCCGGCCGAAATGGCCGCATACAGGCTGGCGTGGGATGAACCGGCCATCCGGACCGTGGATGCCGAGCAGTTCTGTTCATGATCGGCGTGCAGAATTAACAGCGTGTTAAGGGCTTTTGCAATCGTTGGGTTGATCTGATACTCCTCCGTGGGCAGCGCAAACATCATATGCAGAAAATTTGAACAGTAATCCAACTTGTTTTGCGGATACATGATCGGGAAGCCCTGTGATTTCCGGTACGACCATGCCGCAATGGTCGTAATCTTTGCAATCAACCGACGGATCGTCAGATCAACCTCTTCCGGATCTAATTCGGATCCCTGGGCGTTCGGGTAAAATGTGGACAGAGCTCCGATCATGGAAGCCAGTACACCCATGGGATGGGCCTTGGCCGGGTACCCCTCATAGAGCATTTTCATATCTTCATGAATGAGGGTATGCCGCGTAATTCCATTTTTGAATGTTGTTGATTCTTCTTCACCTGGAAGCTCTCCGTAAATCAGCAGGTAGGCTACTTCCAGAAATGTTGATTTTTCAGCAAGCTGCTCAATGGGATACCCCCTGTATCGCAGCACTCCTTTTTCTCCGTTCAGAAATGTAATAGCGCTTTTTGTGGCTCCCGTACTTTTATACCCCAGATCGGACGTTACAAGACCGGTATCACTCCTCAGACTCGTAATATCTATCGCTTTTTCTCCTTCACTTCCTTCGATGATATCAAGTTCATGGGTATCATTTCCTATAATTAGCTTTGCTTTGTCCATACTGGTTTCCTCATTTAATTCTTTTCCTGTTTTTTTTATTTCATGAACATAACTGATTGGAAGCGCTTCCTTCGTAAGAGTTTGTAGGATGCCGGCATCAGGGAACTTCCTATGTCTGAATAATCTTGCTTTTTTATCTGCCAGTGTCCAAATTGAAATTAAGGAATCCAACAAAGGAGAGGAGATTGCTGTGTATTTTTATTCATATGGATTAGTAGTCTGTCCACCCGTTCAGAAACTCAGAAAGAAACTGTTGCAATCAATGATTGCCATCCAATTGCAACCTGCAAGATTGATGAATAAAAGGGTGATTTGAATAAATGAAAAAATGATTAATTCTCAGGATGAATTCTCAATTTATAATCTATGAGGTTCAATATGATGCATGACTTTCAATTTTTTGGGGGCTGGATGATGTTTTTTTGGTGGTTTTTAATTATCGCACTTATCATCATTGTCATTCGGGCCTTGGTCAACACCAATAAAAATAAGCAAAGTAAAGAAGCACCCATAGAGATACTTAAAAGAAGGTATGCCAATGGAGAAATCGATGAGGAGGAGTTCAAAAAGCGGAAAAAGGAATTGCTTAAATAGAAGTTAATGGACCGGAAAACTTTCTTAAAATATACCGGAGTCGGTGCCGGCTTGCTGCTTTCTCCTGCTGTCCTTACCTCATGTACGAATACTGATATTAGCAGATCTGAACGCTATCAATTTCCTCTTCAATTCCCCAAAAAATTGAATAGTGATTTTCTACAGGCATCTCAAAAGAATTTTACTATTGCCGGAGAATATTCACTGGATGGACTCCTGTTTAACGGAATCTACCTGAGTCCTACAATTCGCGTAAGAACAGGTGACCGTTTTCAGGTCCGGTTTCAAAATGATTTTGGCCAGGAAAGTATTATCCACTGGCACGGAATGATTGTACCACCTGACATGGACGGGCATCCAAAAGATGTAATTTCTGAAGGCAGTTACTTCTATGATTTTCAAATCAATCAACGGGCCGGAACCTATTGGTATCATCCGCATCCTCACAGAATTACAGGCCCGCAAGTCTATCGAGGATTAGCTGGTTTTTTCATCGTTACGGATGAAGAAGAAGAGGCCCTCAACCTGCCATCGGGAGAGTTTGAACTACCACTTGTTATTCAAGATCGAAAAATTGATGAGTCAGGTAATATTTACTACAATCCTTCCATGCCGGAACGCATGATGACAGGATATCTCGGCGACCATATTTTAATTAATGGAGTTCCCAGCCCATATCATGAAGTACAGGCGAGGCCATACCGCCTGAGATTATTGAATGGATCAAATGCGCGAATTTATAATATTGCTTTTCGAAACGAAAATTCATTTACCGTCATAGGTTCAGACGGGGGGCTTTTACCTCAGCCCGTTAGAGCCTCTGAACTTTTGCTAGCTCCCGGAGAGCGGGCAGATTTGCTTGTTGATTTTTCCGATGGATTTTCAAGCAACTCAGCTGAATTAATCAGCAGAGAATTTTCAGTGCCGGCCAATGGAGGAATGATGGGAAACATGCCTCAAATGATGGGCCAGAGTGGGCCGGAACAAGGTACTGAGTTTCAGTTAATGCAGTTTCGCATCGGGAACAAGAATGATTCATCACCTAACCTTCATCTTCCCCAACAACTTTCTGAGGTCCATTTTCCATCTCAGAATGATGCTGTTCAAGAGCGCAGGATTGAGCTCAACATGGAAATGATGACCGGACACACCATTAATGGTCAGCTCTTTGAAATGCTCCGCGTAGATGAGCAGATTAACCAGGGGGATACCGAAATATGGGAGTTCATAAATAACTCTGCTGTTCCCCATCCGATGCATATTCATGCTGTACAATTTAAAGTGTTGAGCCGCAGCGGTTATCGGGGCTTGCTTGCTACCGAAACCGGATGGAAGGACACCGTACTGGTGATGCCGGGAGAACGAGTCCGTGTTATTATGTCATTTAATGCTGAGAAAGGATTATACGTTTTTCACTGCCATAATCTTGAACACGAAGATGCAGGTATGATGGCAAACTTTGAGATTGTTTAATGAAACAAATTTAGACCTACATATCATTATGTGGGCATTCATTTTGCACACTATTTGGGAGTTTGCACAGTGTAAGTTTCAATATGACATGAGGGATTGGCCATTTTAGAAAACGACTATCTGTTTGCTAGCAGCCATAATTAGACGTATAGATATTTTATCTGACCTTTTATTAATGCTCTAAATTCTCTTTTTGCGGGTTTTGAGCCTCTATATTGCAGAAATGAATAACATTATGAAATTACTTTTATAAATGTGTTGGGCTTTGCAGTATTCATATGCTCAACTTTTTACTTGAACCCAAAATCATAAGCATCATGGATAATAAAAACTCAACATCTGGAAATTACACGCGATTTATCGCAATGATCTTTACGGCTGTTGTTGCAATGTACTTTTTAATGTATCTGAATTCCTATCAGCTGCTGGATCACGCATGGTTTAGTGAAACCCGATTATATATGACCCTTATTATGGGTGGCAGCATGACTATCATTATGCTCTCCTTTATGCTGCAGATGTATAAAAGCAGCAAAATGAATATTGCCATCTTTTCAATTGGAACTCTGCTTCTGCTCGGTTCGCTCTGGCTGGTACGAAGCCAGGCAACGGTGGACGGTGTTGATTATATGGAAGGGATGATACCTCACCACTCCATTGCGATCCTCACCAGCGAACGGGCCGGCATTGAAGACCCCAGAGTCAGAGAACTGGCCGATGAAATTATCATGGCACAACGCCGGGAAATTAAAGAGATGGAATGGTTGATTGAAGATATTCGAACCAATGGGATAGCTGCAACTCAGGAAGAAGCAAATACACGGCCTGTGCCTGACTTTTCAGGAACTCTTGAGTAACCATTTATAAGCCAATAAAATACAACTTCTTGAAGGATTTTTCATAAATTATTAGCAATATCCGGGGCGTGAGGGGGATAAGCAAAGGTTATCTTTATAAACTCGATTGCTGTTACGTTTTGGTTCATCACCATTGCAAATAGATTAATTATCTCCCTTGCCTACGTACCAAGAATATGAACTTCCAACAGATGCCCACTTTTATTATTTAAAATGGTCATAGATACGCAATGAGATTTATTGGTGCGTTTATACGAATTCCTCTCATCTGTCTCCTTGAATTTACAGGGCGTCACCTTTGCTGTAACATTTGAGAGAAGTAAATACCCGGTAAATATTACATTGATAAGTCTGAAGGAGAAAT
>DATGBT010000088.1:0-17653 GCA_035312505.1 Balneolaceae bacterium
ATATTGAGATACACGTCCTGTCCGGCAAAGCTTAAGTTGGCTCTTTTCTCAAGTACGGCTATCAGCAAAGATAATCTTCGCTGATCGTATCCATTTGCTGTTCGCTGTGGTGTTCCGTAATTGCTGCTGGCAGCTAAAGCCTGCACCTCAACAATGATAGGTCTTGCCCCCTCCATAATACAGGTTAATACACTTCCGCTCACATTGGCTCCCGTAGAGTCCATAAAAAAAGCAGATGGATTCGGCACCTCCTTTAATCCGCTCTCAACCATCTCGAAAACTCCAACCTCCTGGGCAGGACCGAAACGGTTCTTCACACACCGCAGCAGCCTGTAGAGATGATCCTTATCTCCCTCAAAGTGCAGTACAGTGTCGACCATATGCTCTAAAATTCGCGGGCCCGCTATATCGCCGTCTTTGGTCACGTGGCCGATCATGAGCGTAGTAATATCCTCTTTTTTAGCGATTTGCTGAAGCAGGGCAGAACACTCCCTTATCTGCTGAACACTCCCGGGCAGGCTTGTCAGCTGATCGCTAAACAGTGTTTGAACCGAATCGATTACGAGCAGATCCGGCTTCATCTTTCTGGCCTGTGCTACAACCTGCCGCACCTCTGTTGATGAACTGATGTAAAGATTTTCACCTTTTAGGCCCAGCCGCTCACCTCTCTGTTTTATTTGTGATGCTGATTCTTCACCGGCGATGTACAGAATTTGCATCTCCGGACACTGTTTAACTACCTGCAGCATCAGCGTACTTTTGCCAATGCCGGGATCACCTCCAAGAAGCATAAAAGATCCTTTCACAAACCCTCCGCCAAGTACTCTGTCAAACTCCCGGATATTCGAGGAGAAACGTCCGTGCGACTCAATTTTTACGTCGGTAAGCTTTATCGCATCCTCTCCACCGGACGAAATATCAACTTTATGCTTTTTTTTACTCTCCTTTACCTGTACACTCTCCCGGAACGTGTTCCACTCTCCGCATTTGGGACACACTCCAAGCCACTTTTGAGATATATGTCCGCAGTTTGAGCATTCAAATTGTGTACGTTCTTTAGCCACAAGATTCTGATTTAAATTTCGGTATCAAATTTTTTGGAAACCGTTTTATTTACATACCACATCATTGCAAAAATACCCAGCCCTATGCTGGAATAATAGGTAATGATTCGCCATAAGAACACTGCAAGACCAATAAAACCGGACCTGTTGATGAGTGGACCTAAAAACAACGCAAATAATCCTTCCACTCCACCTGATCCTCCCGGCGTTGGTATTACCAGAAAAGCCAGATTCATTGCGAGGCTGCGAAGCGTTAGCAATATCTCATCGGCAGGAAGTAAACTTAGTACAACAATGACCGGAAGCGCAACTTTGGTCAGCCAGGTAGCTGCCGTAAGCAGAAAAGCTTTTATAACAAAGGACGCTGGTTTCTGTCTCAGCTGGGCTGAATACTTTTCAAGATTTTCGGTTTCTGCCTTTGCTTTATCAGAAAATTTTCTGAGAATCCGCAGCTTAAAGAGTTTTGTTACAATCTTCTTCAGCATTGAAGGGTTAATCAACAAACCATATACCAAAATGACGCCATAGGATAGCAATCCCGCATAGATCAGAATCATCGATACATTTCCAACGGTGCCAATTTCATCGGGAATAACTTCAAAATATAGCCCCGAAATGAGAAGAATGGGTACTGCCATAGCATACCAGAACTGATCTAACAGAACACCATAAAGCATGATGGCAGACGATTTTCCAAGTTTTAATCCCTCCTTGGTCATAGCATAAGTGGCAACCGGGGCGCCTCCTATTGTGGAAGGTGTTATTGCAGATGCAAAATCCCAGGTTAGCGCAATTCGAATAGATGCCATTCGGCTGATGGTTTTGTCAGCCAGAAAACGAACTTTTTCAGCGGTCAGATAAACTTTCAGGAGAGTCACAAAAACAGCGAGTACTAAACCGGGAAGTCTTTTCAGTTTCAAGTGCTCCAGTACACCCGGAGAATAGGTTAAATAGATCACGACTGCCATGCTCGCCAGGCTCAAAGCAATAGAGATAGCCATGTACTTGTAAGATATTAATGGCCTGCCTGCAGTGTTAACATTCGTTTGATCAGACAAAGTAGTTGGGAATTATTCTCTTCGAATTTGTTGCAAAAACAGGAGGGCAGTATAATAAAAAAGCCATGCCGAACCTATTGCCGGCATGGCTTGTACACAAGGTATTAAGCAATTGTTATATCATCATTCAGATATACATCCTGAATGTAGTTAAGCAGTTTCACACCTTCATCCATTGGACGCTGGAATGCTTTACGACCGCTTATAAGGCCCATTCCACCGGCACGTTTGTTCACTACAGCCGTTTTAACCGCTTGTGCAAAATCATCCTTACCGGATGCTCCACCTGAGTTAATCAAGCCTGCACGGCCCATGTAGCCATTGGCAACCTGGTAACGTGTAAGGTCGATCGGGTGATCGGTTGTGAGTTCACTGTAAATACGCTCATCCAATTTTCCGTATGAGGAGTCGCCAGTATTCAGCGCTTTAAATCCACCATTGTTGGTAGGTAGCTTTTGCTTCACAATATCGGCCTGAATGGTTACACCAAGGTGGTTTGCCTGGCCCGTAAGGTCGGCTGATGCATGATAATCTTCACCATCTACTTTAAAAGCAGAATTACGGGTGTAGCACCAGAGTACAGTTGCCATTCCCAATTCGTGAGCATAATCAAAAGCCTCGGCTACTTCCACAATCTGACGAGACGACTCTTCCGAACCAAAATAAATGGTAGCTCCCACTGCTGCAGCACCCATATCATAGGCTTTCTGCACGCTGCCGAACATAATCTGATCGTATGTATTCGGGAAGGTCATTAGTTCGTTATGATTAATTTTTACCAAAAACGGAATTTTGTGGGCATATTTTCTTGAAACTGACCCAAGAACTCCAAATGTTGATGCAACAGCATTACATCCCCCTTCTATGGCAAGTTTCACAATATTTTCCGGATCAAAATAGGCAGGGTTTTTAGCAAAAGATGCTCCTGCACTATGCTCAATACCCTGATCTACAGGCAGGATGGAAAGATATCCGGTTCCTGCAAGGCGGCCATGGTTTAGCAACCATTCCAGATTACCCAAAACTCTGTTATTTCTGTCTGAATGATACCATACATCATCTACATGTGTAGCAGATGGAACGTGAATTTTCTCTTTTGGTATGGTGTTGCACTTATGGGTCAAGAGGGATTCAGCATCATCCCCTAAAAGTTCTTCTATACTTGATTTATTGAGTGCCATTATTCGTTACTCCTTTTTGTATTTAGTAATTTCGTTTACAGTACTTAATATAACTGATAAATTAACAATTGGCTATTCACACTCTATTCATACACGAGATGGAAGCGCTTTGATCAGAATAATTTGATTTCAGATAGAACCATCCGGAAAAAAGCGTTATTTTTTGATCCAATAAAATTCAAATTTCATGAACATTAGCAATATTCTCTTACCAGATAACCCACTGTTCCTGGCACCGATGGAAGATGTGACCGATTCACCTTTCAGGCAAATTTGCCGGAAAAAAGGGGCTGATATTGTATTCACGGAATTCATTAGTTCAGAAGCGGTAATTCGCGATTCAGACATAGCAAGCCACAAAATGTCTTTTGAAGAAGCTGAGAGACCCTTTGGTATTCAGATTTTTGGTGGTCGAGAAGAGGCAATGGAAGGAGCAACTAAAGTAGCTGCCGCCAATAATCCCGACCTTATTGACATAAATTTCGGGTGCCCTGTTTACAAGATTGTAAAAAAAGGCGCCGGAGCCGGGTGTCTGAAGGATCTGGATATGATGGAGAGAATGGCCGGTACCGTGGTCGATGCCGCAGGTAAGTTTCCGGTAACGGTTAAAACACGCCTTGGCTGGGACGACCACTCCATTCGAATACAGGAAGTGGCACTGATGCTGCAAAGTGTGGGTGTGAAAGCCCTTACTGTTCACGCACGTACCCGAAGCCAGAAATACAAGGGAGATGCCCGCTGGGACTATCTCAAAAAGTTAACCAGCACACCCGGGCTCGAAATCCCGATCATAGGAAACGGGGATGTCACCTCGCCCGAACTTGCAAAAAAAATGTTTGATGAAACCGGTGTAGACGGTGTGATGATTGGGCGGGGCGCTATCGGTAATCCATGGATTTTTGAGCAAACCAAACACTATTTCGAAACCGGTGAACTGCTGCCTGAGCCAACTATTCGGGAAAGACTCGAACTCTGCGCTGAGCAGTTACGACTTTCAGTTGACCATCACGGTGAGCGCTATGGCGTCATCATCATGAAAAAACATTACGGGCAATATCTGAAAGGAATCCGAAATGGGAAAAAGCTGCGCGGTGAAATCATGAATAAGAAAGAGATGCAGCCCATCCTTGAACTGCTTCTCAATTTTAAAGAAGAGAAACTGTACGCGCTCGCATAAATCCTGCAGCATTAACTAACATTAGTTCGACAGAAGTGCATCTTTTCTGACGGATATCACGTAGCCGTTATAAATGATCACAAATTATCACGCTATGCTATTTCGAATTGTCAGAGCCATCAAAGCACTTTTTATGGGTTCACTGCTTGCAACAAATCCCTTAAAAGGCCTTACACTTATCATTTTGAGCATTATTGTGCCCTATTTGATCTATGCCTTTCTGGGCGGCGCCGTTTTTATGCTGATCCTTGCCGGGTTCGGCTTCTTGCTTTGGAGGGCAATCCGCAAAGAAACCGGCGTGAAAATCAGCTGACGACAATCTCATCCGCATAGATTTTAGCGGGGCTTCCAGCCCTGATATGCCATGAAGGCATCTCAATAGGACTTTCGGCGTGCACTTTTATGTATCTCGCATCTTTCAAGCCGATTTCTGCTTTAAATGGCTGAACACGAATATTCGTAATCCCGGGATTGATATCCGGGTTCGGATCATGAGGGTTCTCAATGCGTACGGTTTCCTCATAATTCTCCCCATCAACAGAGAGCTGATACTCCACAAATTTTGGAAGGATGGTCAGGTGCCATTTCGGCTGAGCCTGCGCGTTCAAAAACTCCATATTTATTGTTCTGATCGGCTGCACCTCTCCCAAATCAAGAATAAACTCCATGTGCTCACCCTCATATCCGACCCAATTCACACCGATTTTATCCGGAAACCTCCAGGATTCATCGGACCCAAAAACCCCATCGGTTAAAGCCTCCACGCCTTTCGTATGCTCACTCGATCTTGTAATTGGAGTCACTTTTTTATGCAGGGATAGGGCATCTGCCACCTCATCCATCCTTTCGAAGATTCTCTGATACGCCTGCAAATATTCATCGGCGGATGTTGTTCTCTCACGTATGCGGTCTACTCCGTACTCTTTACACCTCCCTGCAAAAAGATACACCAGCTCTTTCATTTCTGGTTTTGGCACAATTCTCCCGTCGTCATTATGCATAAACATACTTCGTGGGGTATCTACCTCTGTTCGTCCGATCTGAATCTGCGCAAACATGAGAGGCAGTCTGGCAATTCGAACTCTTCTGAGTTTCTCCGCGTCCGCTTCAACAGCTTTTTCGGCCTCATTAAAAAGCTGTTCATATTGCTCCATCAGCCCGGCAGAGAGGTAAGTCTCTTTTGCATCAATTGGGGAATCGAAAATGAGCAGCTCATGATTGCTCGCCAACAGAGCTTCTCTCATTGTATCAATATATTGCCTGATGCAGCTGCCGGCATCTCCGTAGTATCCGCTCAGAAAATCATTCATGATCAGCTCTTCATCGGAGTCCGGGTCCCACATCAGCTTACTGATCATATACGACCTCAGGCTCGCCATCTCACTAAATACCTGCGATGTCGCCTGCATAAACAGAGCGTCTACATTATTCTCCTTATAGAATTTTATATTAGGCTTTAGCGTATGAAGGTTCGGGAATGGGCTTACGGGATTGGCAAACTGAATGTTGTAATCCCAGATTAAGATCTTATCAGTGAGTTTTCCCCAATCTTTCAGATCGTTCGTAAACGATGGAGCTGTTTCATAGATCGGACGGTGGCGTGCCGGCCCGATCGGGCAGAGCATGATATTCACATTGGGACCGGGTTTGATATTGTCTGGAGCCTGCCGCGTGTACCAGTAGGCTAGCGTTGAGATTATTTTATCGGAAAACTCTTTGGCAACCTGGTTCACAAAATAGATAACCGAGCCGCTTGGGACACCATACTCCAGGGCTGGACGGGTTCCGCCATACTCTTTATTCAGTTCTGTACAGGGACCGCATTGGCAATATTGATCGTTATCCTCCGGGCTCACTGACCAGTAGAGAGCATCCGGCTTTTCTGCCATCCGTTTTGTAAGATTTTCAACGACAATCTGTAGCACTTCTTTATTCGACAGACACAATTGAGTGCTTGGGTTCCGTTTCCCGTCTCTCAGGGAGTAGTATTCGGGATGGGTCGCTGCATACTGGTTTGGCGGAACCAGCTGATGAAAGGTATGAACAAACATTCCCCACGATTCCCGGCTGCTGTCCAGTCTGTGCCAGTCAAATGTATCTCCATCATCCGTATCATAGTAAGAGGTCTGGCGATAGTTCATTCCCGGTATGTGTGTACTGGTTGCTCCAGGCACTTCTATCGAATGAAGGCTGGGGACGTGCGTACTCACCGAATCATACTTTCGAAATCCCAACTGCTCCAAAAAACCATACACACCATACAATACTCCTTTATCAGGTCCGCCTGCAATCACCAAACTCTCTCCCCTCGGAATAAACATATAGCCATCGTTGCCGATTGTTGAATAGTCGATTGTTTCCTCTTCAGAAAATTGAGTTCGGCCAATATAAATTCCCTGATCTCTGCTGTAAGACTCCTCATCAACAACCGGAATATCAAAACCGGCTTTTGCCAAATATTCACTTAACTTGTGGGCAGCTTTCTCTTCCGTATCATTCTTATTGCTTTCCCTGTAGATAATTGCATAATCACTTGGCTGAAAGCTTCCTGAACTCTTACCGGCTTGAAATAGTGACTGAAGTACCCCGGGAAGAAAGGCAAGCCCACCTGTCAAAACCGTTGATGCATGAAGAAAATCTCTCCTCGAAACCGATCCTTTATTGAATCTGCCCATACTATGTGTCTTTCTTTAAAATAAGATTACGATGTTTGATGAAGTGAACATTACAGCAAACATCGGTTTTTTCAAAAGCCGGGGGAGAGAAATCCTAGATCTTTTCGGAGTTCATATATGGCTTCAGAACATCCGGCACAACCACATCTCCCGTTTCGGTTTGATAGGTTTCGATGATAGAAGCTACAATCCTTGGCAGAGCCAGACCGGAGCCGTTCAGCGTGTGAACCATTTCGGTTTTTCCGTTCTCTTTTTTAAAACGCAACTGCATTCTTCTTGCCTGAAAAGATCCGAAATTGGAGCATGAACTTACTTCAAGCCAGCGCTGCTGTCCCGGACTCCAAACTTCCATATCGTATTTTTTGGTTTGAGTGAATCCCATATCTCCCGTGCACATCAGCAGTGTACGGTAAGGGAGCTTCAGTTTTTGCAGAAGTGATTCTGCATACTCGCGCAGGGTTTCCAGCTCGTTGTCAGAGTCTTCCGGACGTACAAATTTAACCAGCTCTACTTTATCGAACTGATGCAGCCTGTTGAGTCCCCGAACGTCTTTCCCGTAGCTCCCGGCTTCGCGTCTCCAGCAGGGAGTGTAGGCTGTGTAGTAGACGGGCAGATCATCAGCAGACAGTATTTCGTCTCGGTGGAAGTTTGTAACTGGAACTTCGCCAGTGGGGATTGCAAAGAACCCATCCCGTGGCACTGTGTACATCATATCTTCCTTATCGGGAATTTGGCCCGTTCCACGGGCAGAGTCTTCATTCACAAAGTATGGAGCCTGTATTTCAGTAAAACCATTATCAACGGCCTCATTCAGAAAGAAATTGATCAAGGCTCTTTGCAGACGAGCCATTTGGCCAATATAGAACGGAAATCCGGCTCCGGTAACCTTAGAACCGCGATCGAAATCGATCCACTTTTTCTCTTCTGCGATATCCCAGTGAGGAAGCCTCCACTCTTCATCAAGCGGTTCACCCCAGGATTTAAACACTTCATTTTCATCCTCAGTAAATCCAACCGGAACGGAACTGTCCGGGACATTTGGGATTCGGTAGAGAAGTTCGTCGCGCTCCTTTTGAAGAACAGCCATTTTTTCCTCGAGCTCCTTTACCAGCTCTTTGCTCTCGCCGGTTTCCCTGATGATCTTTTGAGCCTCCTCTTTTTTACCCTGCCCCATCAGCTCCCCAATTTTTTTCGACTTCTTGTTACTCTCCGCTCTCAGCCGGTCTACTTTGGTAACCACAGCTCTCCACTCTTCATCCTTCTCAATCACTTCATCAACAACTGAGATCTCCTTTTCGCCCTTGTTGAGCATTCCTGTTTTAACAAGTTCACGATTTTCACGAATAAAGTTAATATCAAGCATATACTGTTCGGATCATAGATTTTTAAGATTGAATGATGAAAGATACGAGTCGTTTTTAGCCTTTGAAATATTTATTTCCCGCCGCAAAAGAGTTTTATTTTTTGAATCTGATGGACAGATAGTATTGTTTTCCTAATTAATTAAAGCTATTTTCTTCGTGAATTAGAAATTTTAGGTTTTAGCTCAAATTATATGACTCACTTACTGGATGAGACAGATATAAAAATACTGAATCATTTGCAGGCCAACGGGCGTGCTCAAAGGAATTCCATTGCAGAAATAGTTCATCTTTCAGTTCCTTCAGTTTCTGAGCGAATGAGAAAGCTGGAAGAAAAGGGACTAATCTCTTCATACAACGCAATACTGAATGCTAAAAAGTTCAACTTCGATATTACTGCATTTATTTTTGTTGAAGTTGATGGATCTGAACGCTACACCGGGTTTGTCGAGCATATTTCCAACCATCCCGAAGTACTCGAGTGCCATTCTATTACTGGCGACGGGTCTCATATTTTAAAAGTAAGAACAAAAAATACAGAGTCACTCGAAAAATTTCTTTCGCTCGTTCAGTCCTGGGATGGTGTTGCAAGAACAAGATCGAACATCGTACTCTCTACTTTTAAGGAAACCCGAAGCATTCCAATCGAGCAGATCGAAGAAATCAAAAAATAACAGCTTGCCACATTGCAGCTACTGATTTTTCTTTTTTTATCATGGTTATCTATCGGCCAGATTACCCCTGTAGAAGAGTCGCAATTATCTCAGCAAGATCGTCCACAATACCGAATTGCGCTCAGCAACGTTTCAAACCCGTCTTTTACTCCTTCTTCTGAACAACTCGACATTGCCATTTCATCCGGAATGTCGTTATTCGAGGTTTCATCTGTTTCAAACGTTTCAATTTTTACAGAAGAAAATATCTCTCTGCTGTTTAATGCAGACATCCCCTATCCAACTGTAAATGCTCTTAAGCTGAACAAGAATAGTATCATTCAGTCTGTAACTAACGATTATTTACGTCTCTCAAACAGGCAGCAGTCCTATATTGCAGCAGTAGGTCTGTTTAGGTACCCGGCAGATTTTTCAGACGGATTCAACACTGCTGCTTCATCCATCGCAGACAGTATTTCACAGTTAATAGATAAACCGCTTTACTTTCGCTCGTTTAACCGAGAGATAGGTACACCACAGGGATTTAGCTTTGTTGCCGGTCTTATTACAGTAAAAAATGAAACGCAAAGCCCTCTTTCACTTTCATCGGCCGTCATTTATTTAGAACCATCAGCCTCAGATAAGGAGTCCCTTTCGACTCTTGCAGAATTAATGGAAGCTACCCGGGAACTCAATGAATCCATAATTATCATTCCTGCAGAGTGGTTTTTTAAGATACATAAAACTTATCCGGCCGTAACTTCGGTATTGAAAAACTACACCAACGGCAGGTTTTTAACCATGCCACTTCCGGCAGATGCCCCAAAACCAGCAAGCGCAAATCCCGGTATAATATTGCTTGTTCTGATTTTCGCCGGGCTCATCATTCAATATAAATATCAACCGGTTGTACTTCAGTTTATGGGCAGATATTTTTTCAATCACTCGTTTTTTATGACTGATATCATGGATAACCGGGTGCGAAGTATCTCCCCGGGCTTAACTTTTATAGGAATTCACTCTGTTGTGAACGGTCTTTTCTTCTTAACTCTATTTGAAACCTTCTTTTCTGATGAAGGGCTCAACATTTTGTCGCACTATTTTGCTCCAAACATTGCCCGAGATTTTGAGCTACTCATTATATTTATTTCTGCCGTTGTTATCGGATTAATTGTACATCTGCTTTCTATTCTTTGGCTGCGGCTGCTAAACCGCGAGATTAATAGCTTTTCAAAATCAATTAATCTCTATATCTGGCCCTTTATTTTTACACTGATTCCCACGTCTCTTTTAGTGTTTAACCTTCATACAGGAAATTTTGATCTGTTGGCAATCCTTATGACTGCACTTTATTTGCTAACATGGCTTGTTTCTTTTGCAACTGCATCCATTAATGCGGCGCGAAGGCTCGAGAGATATCGGGCCCTTAATATATTTTCCACAGTCGGAGTTTACAGCCTTATTTTTGCAGGCTTATGCACGGCTCTGGTTATGGTTCCTTCTCTGTTTGAGCCAATAGAACTTGCTTTGAACATGCCATAAAGGTGCTAAAGTATCTGCTTTCTGAGGCGGGCTACCGGAATTTGAAGGCTCTCTCTGTATTTACTAACGGTACGCCTGGCAACTTTATACCCCTTCTTTTTCAGCAGATTTGTTAATGCCTGATCGCTGAGCGGCTTTTGCTTATTTTCGTTATCGATAATTCCCTGAAGAACCTTTTTAACTTCACGACTCGATACCTGATCGCCGCTTTCTGTTTCCAGACCTTCACTAAAAAAATATTTTAATTCAAAAACCCCGAAACCGGTCTGAACATATTTTCCATTAACAACCCTCGATACGGTCGATATATCCATTGAAATTCGCTCAGCGATATCTTTCAAGATCATCGGCCTCAAACCCGTTCCATGCTTAAAAAATTCTTTCTGCATCGACACGATTGTCTTCATGGTTTTCATAAGGGTATTTTGTCGCTGCTGTATAGAATCAATAAACCATTGGGCCGATTCAACTTTGTCTTTAATAAAGTTTCTCGCTTTTTTTTGTGAGTCATCACCTGATTTGGTTTTACTGAGGTCTTCCCACATTTTTTTATACTCCGATGAAATTCTCAGCGGTGGCAAATTTCTTTGATTGAGCCTTATTTCAAACTCTCCCTCATCATTTTTAGCGTCATCTTCGGCTGGCTGATAGTAAACTTCAAAGTCCGGTTCGATATAGTCTGTATTCTCTTCCTGATGTTCAACAACTGCTCCAGGCCGTGGGTCCAGCCCTTTTATCAATTCAAAAACCTGCTTCAATTCATCATCTTCCAGGTCGAGTCGGCTTTTTAATTTATCGAAATGTTTCTTTTCAAAAGCATCCCACTCCTCTTCCAAAAGAGTGATCGCTTTTTCCCTCATCCTGCTGTGATCATCCAGATTTTTTACCTGGCTCAGCAGACAATCCTGTAAATTTTTTGAAGCGATTCCAACCGGTTCCAGTTTTTGAATCTGTTTCCTCACAGACTCTACCTGTTCTGCTTTAACAAGCCTGCCGTGGTTAAATGCTATATTATCGACTACGGCATCCACCTCGCGCCTGAAGTAACCGTCTTCATCCAGCGAACCGAGTATTTGATCGGCAATTAAATGCTCGTCTTCATTCAAATCGAGTAAATTCACCTGGTTTTCAAGCTCTTCTAATAGCGATGCATGATAAGGATTAGGAAGATCCTTCCAGTCTTCATCCCCTCCTCCCCCGCCTGAATAGCTCATACCGTCATATTCGGTATTGTGCATAAACGAATCCCAGTCGATATTTTCATTTTTATCAACCGGATCTATCCCCTCATCGTCTTCGTTTTCAGGTTTCTCTTTTTCATCCCAGTCTTCAGTCTGTTCAGGGATCGTTTCATCCAGAACAGGATCGGCCTCTTCCAGAACAGGATTCATCTCAATTTCCTGTTTCACTCTCTGTTCAAGCCCCAGCGTGGGCAGCTGCAGAAGTTTCACAAACTGAATTTGCTGCGGAGACAGTTTTTGCTGCTGGGACTGTTTTTGCGATATGTTTTGACCTGTTTTTAGCATCTAATTTTCTTCTGCAATAACAATTTCGCACGTTTTTTTTAATTCTTTGTACCATGCCTCTCCATAGCGCCTGGTGAGAGATTTCTCAAGAAACTCGTATAGCCTGGTTCCTTCGGCCTCTCCATTTTCACACCCGGCAGAACAGAGGTTTGGTATATACTCGAAGTTAGCATACTCAAAACCGGCAATTTTTTTAAGCCGAACAGGGTACAAATGGCAGCTAATCGGTTTTTCCCAGCTAAACTCTCCCCTGTAGTACGCATTTTGAATGGCGCAAGTTGCCACACCATTGTCCTTTTTTTCGACGAATATACACTCTCCTGTATCGATGCATGATATTTGAAACCCGCTTTGGCTGTCTCCCTGAACAACACCTTCGCACTCAACTATGCGAAGAGCCTCCGGATCGAGCTTATCCTTTAATTTTTTAAATGCCTTATTTAAAACTGGAATCTCTTCGCGATCCACCGGTGCGCCGGCATCACCTACAACACAGCAGGCTCCTTTACACTTTGTGATATCGCACGCAAACTTGGCCGTGGCAATATCTTCTGATAAAATTACATCCTGAACCCTGATCATTTTACACCTGAAACTGATTCTTTCTAATTAAAATGGCTGAAAGCTCAACAAAGTTCAAAATACTTTCCTGCTTTCTGTTTCACGGCACCCTGCATTTCCAAGTCAAGAAGAGACGGTAGAAGCTTGAATACAGGTATATTGAGGTTTTCGCTTAACTGGTCGATATGTAGCTCTTCTTCAGCCAGTTGTCTGCAAATATCACTCAGTTCACTGCTTAATTCCAGAGATTCCCACACTTTACTTGCCGGCTTTTTACTCTTTTCCACCACATTCCCTTGTAAATGCACCGATATTTCATCCTGAATATCCTGCAGAGACTGCACAAGTTTTCCCTGACCTGTGCGAATCAAATAGTTACAACCCTCTCCTCCCGGATAATCGAGAGGATGTGGAATAACGAACACTTCCCTGTTTTGGTCCAGCGCACATCTGGCCGTTATCATGCTGCCTCCTTTAATACCCGACTCCACTACCAGTACTCCGTGGCTCATACCGCTTACTATTCGGTTTCTCTCCGGAAAATTCACGGCATCAGGTTGAGTTCCCGGTTCAAACTCTGTAATTACCGCTCCACCTGAGTCAATAATCTCCCGCACAATTCTCGAATTTTTTGCCGGATAGATTATATCTATTCCTGAGCCAAGAACGGCAACCGTTTTACCGTCTCTCTGCACAGCAGTTTTATGGGCTGCAGCATCCACTCCGTAGGCGAGTCCACTATTGATGCATAGCCCGGCATTTGAGAGTAGTTCGGTCCACTTTTCTGTCTGTTTTAGTCCATATTTACCTGGCCTTCGTGTGCCAATTACAGCAATCCCATTGTGTTTCAGAGCCTTTTTATTTCCTTTTATCCATAAAAGAATAGGTGGGTCGTAGATATGTTTGAGAAGCTCAGGGTAAAATTCATCACCGTACCCTACCAGCGATGCCCCTGCTGATGCAGTTTTTTCAAGAACCTCATCAACCGCATCCCAATCTTCGAATCCGGCAATGTTTGCCGCCACCGTTTCTCCTACGGTATCGATCTTAATGAGTCTGCTGTAAGGGATATCAAAAATCTGTTCCGCACTCGAAACACCGGTTGTTCTCAACAGGTGTTTGATACGCCTAAGCCCCATTTCTGGAACGTATAGCAGACCCAGTAAAGCTCTATGATGTTTCGTCATGATTAATAGCTTCCAGCTTCTCCCAGATTTTCTCCTTCAGCTGTTCGATTTGATATCCGGTAGCCGAAGATATTTCAATCATGTCCACATCTTCAATTCCCTCTACGGGATCTTCAAGCTTGTAATCGGGAAAAAGATCCATTTTTGTTAATGCCAGTATCCGGGGTTTATCGAGCAGATCAGGCCTGTACTCTTCAAGTTCGTGGAGCAATGCCCTGTACTCGCCTTCGATATCGCTATTTGCAGCTACCATAAACAGCAGAATATTATTGCGCTCAATATGGCGCAAAAATTGGATTCCCAACCCTTTCCCCTCATGTGCATCTTCAATAATGCCGGGAATATCTGCCATTACAAAACTCCGGTAATCCGAAAAGGTTACCACACCCAGATTGGGTTCAAGAGTCGTAAAAGGGTAATCGGCTATTTTCGGCTTAGCTTCAGACATTGCCGAAAGCAGCGTACTTTTCCCGGCATTGGGAAACCCAACAAGGCCCACATCTGCTATAAGTTTTAACTCCAGTTCCACAACTCTTTCTTCTCCTTCTTGCCCTTCCTGCGCATGCTGGGGCGTTTGATTCGTGGCACTTTTAAAGTGCCAGTTTCCCAGGCCGCCCTTTCCACCTTTAGCGATTACAAGAACCTGCTCATCTTCTGTAATTTCGCCAAGCCTCTCTTTCGTATCTGCATCAAAAACTACAGTACCCAGTGGAACCTCCAGTACTTCCTTTTCCCCGTCTTTACCGGTTTTTCGGGAGCTACCTCCATTTTCACCATGTGCAGCCTTAATATATTTTCGATAGCGCAGGTCCAAGAGAGTATTTAGCTGTTTATTCCCTTTTAAAACAACATCTCCTCCTTTTCCGCCATCACCGCCATCCGGTCCCCCTTTCGGTACGTACTTTTCGCGCCGAAAGTGAGACATTCCACTGCCTCCACTGCCTGCCGTTACATAAATTTTTGCGTAGTCAGCAAATCTCATTCTATTTCTTTTTTTATGATTATCCTCTCTTAAGAGCTATTGAAAGATTCTGTGGGATCACAATTTTATTTGTTTTCAAGGATTCTTAGCAGTTTTGAAAGTTTCCTCTTCATTTTTGGGCGATGAACGATAAAGTCCAGAAATCCATGCTCTAGCAAATATTCTGATGTTTGAAATCCGTCCGGCAGATCCCGTCCAATAGTTTGCCGAATAACACGGGGTCCTGCAAAGCCGATAAGTGCTCCGGGTTCAGCAATGTTAAAATCGCCAAGCATTGCATAACTGGCCGTAACACCACCTGTGGTCGGGTTTGTCATAATTGATATGTAAGGCACTTTTTCACGGGCCAGGAGAGCAAGTTTTGCAGATGTCTTGGGCAGCTGCATCAAGCTGAGAACGCTTTCCATCATTCTTGCACCACCCGATTGCGAAATAATCACCAACGGATATTTTTTCTTCTTTGCATGGTCGATGGCCCTGCAGAGACGTTCTCCCACGACAGAGCCCATACTTCCGCCAATAAATGCAAAATCCATACAGGCAATCACCACATTTTTTTTGTCAAGCTTTCCTACGCCAACTCTGCACGCATCGGATAACCCTGTTTTTTTCTGAGTTTGCTGTAGCCTGTCGGAATATTTTTTACGGTCCACAAATTCCAATGGATCTTTTGGGAGCACTTCCTGTCCAATCTCCGAAAACTTTCCATCATCAAAAAGAATTCTGAAATACTCTTTACTACCAATTCTGAAATGGTAACCGCTCAGCGGATCAACCCAAAAGTTTTCCTCCAGCTCCCGTCGATGTATAGTTTCTCCGGTTGTTGGGACTTTAACCCAAATTCCTTCGGGCATGTCTTTCTTTTTATCGGTTTGTATGTTGGTATCTTTTCGTTTAAACCACGACATAAATATCCTTTTTAATTTGGGCTTTCTGGATCAAAAAAGCCTTATTTTCATTGTGTTTAATATATTTAATCAGTACAAGTCTCCGACAATTAACTTCACTTAAAATAACGAATATAGCCTGAAGCAAAAATCAAAAAATAAATAAGAAAACGGCTGCCTCAAAGATCTATTTCACTACATCTGCCGAAGAGTTATTGATCTGTGAAAGTGTAAGATAATTTGGCTCAAACAAAGCCGGGTCTTCTTTTTTAAACCAGGGCTTTAGCTGAGGATTATACCACGCATAAATTAGATTTTTGGCAGAAATAATTTCCGTACCATACTTGTTCTCCTGTTTTACTTTATCTGTGTCCATTCTGTCCCAGCCTGTCCCGGCTATGCAACTATTTTCAGTAAGCTCAGCTTCTATCTCATTCAGTTCTTTTACAACTGGTTCTCCGATATGCAGTTCTCCGCCAGATCTGATATTTATTTTCTGATGATAAAGGTGCTTCCGGCGTGCATCAATTACAGAGTGAATTTCTATTGGATTTTTATCTGCAAGGGGGACTGCAAAAGAGAGCAGCGTTGGAAAAAGATAAAGCGGGACTTCCCTTCCAAACATAAATCCTTTAATAGCTGCGGCTCCAATACGAAGGCCCGTGTAGGAGCCGGGGCCGCCGCTAAACAGTACACATTCGATATTTTTTGGAGACAGGTCATATCGATCGCACAGACTCTCCAAAAATGTAAATGTGTATTCCGAATGAACACCCTTTCCTTCAATTCTTTTTTCAATTGTGCAGCGCCCGTTTTCGCCCAGTGCAACCGAGCAAACGGGTGTCGACGTTTCAATGGCAATAATCATATACAGAGCAACCTAATTATTAATAAACCAAGTGTCATTACTCAACTCCACCCATCGTTCGTATATACGGCGGAGCTGGCTGTAAACCTCGGCTGGAAATTCTTTCCGGGTGATGTTAATATCAAACGAGTATTCAATTTTATTCTCATCTGCCAGATACTCCTCAAATAAAGAAGCGCCGGCCAGACTCGTCGAACGTGTTTCACCGGAGACATTTGTTGTGTAACCATCCGGCAATTCAATGGTGTAATTTATGCTTAGATTTTCTGATGCATCCAGTGTTATGGGGACGCGCCTTTCCGTGGCTTCAAAAGGATTGTTAAAGAGGTACCCGACTACCATTGGCCGAAATTCAATGCCATCGGAGAAGGTTACCGCATAATCTTCAATAGAAAACTCAGCCTCAAACTGTACACGGTCGCGGTTTGTGGAATCAACCTTCACCGATAGCTGCTGAAAAGTCACCTCAGGATACACATCAAAGAACGTGTCGGCAGTAACAGACCGAGCGTCCTCTCCATTGGATAGTTTTTGCCGTATCTGCTGAGAGGGGTAACCAAACGTTTCAGCAGTAAGAACTCCAGTCAGTCTGCCATCATTTTGAAGTGCCGCGTTCATACTGATGTCGAACGAAAAGGTGCTTTTATCCGGGGATATTTCCTGCCAGTAGTGCGTGCTGTCTGTAAGCACCATTCCTCGCTCCGAGTAAAGCTTAACAGGTATCAGGTTTGGAAGACTATGAGGAAACGATGCATCCATAAAATAGTTTTCCCCATCAATTTCACTCATCACAAGCATGCTGTTAAATTGAAAAAGGGACGGAAATTCCATGTTAATTCGCCCAAAATCCCGGCCGGAGAGATAGATTGGATAGGCATTGATCCCTGCGCCTCTGAGCATTGCAAGCAGGGCAAGATTAATTTCTGCCTGG
>DATGBT010000089.1:0-5899 GCA_035312505.1 Balneolaceae bacterium
GAGAGCAGTTGTTACAAAGACATAAGAAACTCCGGCAGGGTCGGCGCTCAATACAGAACCCCCGTTAAATCCAAACCAACCAAACCAAAGTAAGAATACACCGACTGTTGCAAGTGGGATATTGTGTGCGGGAATAGCCGATACTTTACCGTCTTTGTACTTTCCGGTTCGGGCCCCAAGCAAAATCACGCAGGCAAGTCCTGCAGCTCCGCCCACACCGTGAACCAGGGATGAGCCTGCAAAATCGTGAAATCCAAGCTCAGATAACCAGCCTCCGCCCCATACCCAGCTTCCTGTTACAGGATAGCAAAATGCCAGTAACAACACACCGAAAATCATAAAAGAAGAGAGTTTAATTCGACCGGTTACGCATCCGGAAACTATAGTTGCAGCAGTTGCGGCGAACATTCCCTGAAAAATAAAATCGCTCCAGATGGTCATATCCATTCCATAGCCGGTGGTTAACATGCCAACGGGGTCTGATGCATCAAACCCGATACCGAATCCACCAAACCCGAAAATTCCGTTAAAATCTCCGGGGTACATAATCTGGAAGCCTACAAGAGCATAAATCAATAGCCCTGCGCAGAGTATGAATACATTTTTATAGATAACGTTAACCGAGTTTTTTGCCTGCGTCATGCCGCTTTCGACCGTAGCAAATCCAAGATGCATAATGAGTACCATAAATGCAGCAATCAGTATCCAGAGGTTATCGATCATAAATTTTACATATCCCGGAGATGCCTGAAACTCTTCAAGAGTGGCAAATCCCTCCGTTACTTCCTCTGTTTCCTGCAATTCGGGTTCAGATTCTGCTACAGTTAATATCTCAGCGGCAGGGGACTCTGCCGTTTCAGGTTCTGCGGGAGTTTGCATTGCTGTAAAAAAAGTTAAAGCAACTACTCCGGCAATCAGAAGTATAGCTTTTATTGTCCTGTTCATGGAGAGTACATTTGATTGATGTTATTGGTTGCCTAAAATTTCTAATCATAAGTTGTTTTAATCAATATTTATTTATGTTTTTTTATTATAATGCCTAATTAATACTATATAAATCAGAAAAGCGCTTTTATTATTTTCTCCCGGGCATCTTTTTTATTTAAAAGTTTAATTTAGAGAACTATTTAGTCGCTGCGACACTTCGATTTGAGAGTGACGGCTCCACTTTTTTATAATCTGATAATATTTTTATCTACAGAATGAGCCGATTTAATGGTTTATTACGTATAATCTTACAGAGACACCCTTCAAAAGTATTCTTAATAAATACCATCACTTGAACCCATGAAAACAACTATGAAAAATCTGTTATACCAATTCACCCTCTTCTATCTTCTGATATCTGCGTCGGCCTTTGCTCAAAGCCCGGAGGAGATCATGAATCGAATGATATCTCAATACAGTAACTCGCTGGATGGGATTGAAACCATGATGACCATCTCGACCATGGACGGCTTTATGGCTACAGATGAACCCGACACTACCTATTACAGAAAAGTAACTCTTGAAGACGGCACGCAGGTTCTCGAAGATGTAAATGGAGACACACCCGGTGCCAACTATTGGAATTTTAAAGAGAATTTCGAGGCAATTTCCGAAAACGCAACCTATGAAGGCACTGAAACGATAGACGGCAGAGAGGCACACGTTATTTTTATCGAGGACGTTTCCGCACTGTATGGCCAAACCATGGGCGAAGTTGAAGACGGTACACAGGGAGAGCCGCAAAGTGGCCGTTTTTACGTCGACGTTGATGATTATGTACCCCTGCGTATGAGTTTTGATGTTGAATATGATGGTGAATACAGCGGATCCGTAGACGTGAATATGAAAGATTACCGTTCAGTAGACGGCATCCAAATGGCTTTTCTTACCGAAATAGCAATGGATGGAATATCTGACCAATTCTCTGCAGAGGAACTTGCAGAAGCACGGCAAGGAATGAAAGACCTTCGGGAACAGCTGGAAAATGCATCAGGTATGCAAAAGCGAATTATGGAGCGGGCCATTGAACCGCAACTCGAACGCATGGAAAAAATACTCGAAGAGGGAAGCATGACCATGTCGGTAACCATACTTGAAGCACAAACCAATATTTCTATCCCTGAATAATTTTCATCTCAAATTTTTCATGAAGGCATCTCGATCGTCGGGATGCCTTTTTTTGTGATACACTCTGCCTGAACGAACTCATTGTAAGCCATGTTTTTAATAATGAGCAAAGTAAAAATTAATAATGCAAACAGGAGAAAATCATGAAAGAGAAAGAAGCCTGGAAACGGAAAATAGAAGCACAACTTGATGAATGGAAAGCTGAAGCTGATAAGTGGAAAGCGAAAGCAAAAAAGAAGAAAGCTGAATCAGACATTGAAACCGACAAGATTCTAAATGATCTGGAAAGCAAGCAAGATCAGGCTCGAAAAAAACTACAGGAATTGGAAGAGTCGGGAGATGAGGCCTGGGATGACATAAAAAGTGGAGTTGAAAATGCTACAAGTGAGCTAAAAAAAACTTATAACGAAGCATTGAAGAAGTTCTCCTGACGTATCAGATGATTATTAGTTCAGAGCGACATTCCCACCTGATATACAATAAATGAGCACAGATACGCAAGGCCGGTCATGTAGGTAAACATAATGGCCGGCCATTTCCAGCTGTTGGTCTCGCGACGAACAATGGCAATTGTACTCATACACTGCATAGCCAATGCAAAGAACACCATTAACGACAGGGCTGTCCATACATTATAGACCGGCTCACCGGTTGACTCATTAATATCGCGTTGAAGTTTTTTCTGCAGAGAAAGTGCTTCCTCTCCTTCATCTTCCACACTATATATGGTATTAAGTGTCCCCACCATAACCTCCCGTGCCGCAAACGATGTAATGAGGCCAATTCCAATTTTCCAGTCGAAACCCAGCGGCTCGATGACGGGTTCAATAAGGTGGCCAAATTGTCCTGCATAACTGTGTTCGAGTTTGTAGGATGCCTCAAGTTGAGCCTGCGAAACCGTTTCTGCACTTAATTCCGATGAACCCTCAGCCGAACTTAAGCCGTTTGGGATCTCTACATTTGGAAAGGATGCAAGAAACCACAGCAAAATTGAAATTGCGAGTATAATTCGCCCTGCTTCAACTACAAATACCTTTCCCCGATCGTACACATTATGAGCTACGGATGACCATTTAGGCATCTTGTAAGCCGGCAGCTCCATGATAAATGGTGACTGCTCCTTCGACGAAAAGAACTGTTTGATCACCAGTGCTGAAAGAATCGCCATTACAATACCAAAAATATACAGACCAAAGAATGTAACTCCCTGAAGCGTGATAATGCCAAACAGTGATGTATCGGGTATAAATGCTGCAATCATTAATGCATACACGGGTAAACGGGCTGAACATGCCATAAATGGCAGCACCATAATAGTAATGAGTCTGTCTCGCCAGTTCTCGATGGTTCGGGTGGCCATTATACCCGGAATTGCGCACGCAAACCCCGACATCAGCGGAACCACAGATCTGCCGTGCAGGCCGATTCGCGTCATAAATCCATCCATCACAAAAGCAGCCCGGGCCATATACCCGGTTCCCTCTAAAATTGAGATGAAAAAGAATAGAAACATGATCTGAGGCAGAAATATCACCACTCCACCCAGTCCCGCAATCACGCCCTCAACAATAAGATCATTCAACATACCCTCTGGCAGCGTTTCAGCCACCCAATTACCCGCTTCAATAAATGTGAGGTCAATCAGGTTCATAAACGGCTCCGCCCACGAAAAAATCGCCTGAAACATCAGAAGTAAAATCGCTGCAAATATAACCGGACCTGCATATTTATGGGTAACAAACTCATCTATTTTATCAGAAATATTCTCTGGAACATCGGCAGAGGTTGAAACGGAGCTGCTCGTACAATGTTCAATAAAATCATACCGGCGAAGTACCTCTTCGGCTGAATAGTTTTTTCCGGCTTTTTCGAGTTGAGTCCGGGCTTTTTCTACCACATTTCTAAGAGAGTGCTGTTTTTCAAGGTCTGGAATTTCGTTGATGGCATGGTCGTTCCCCAGGAAGCGCAGCGCTTCAATATTCCAGGCGCGCTGTGGAATATCCATCTCACTTCTTATCCAGTTTTCAGTAATATATTCAACAGCGTCTTCAAGATCCGATCCGGGATTCCAAGCCAGAGCACCGGGAACGGCAATTTCGTTCTTTTCGATGTGCTTTATAACTTTTTCCGCTTCACCGAAATTTTTGGCAATGATGGGTATTACGGGCACTCCCAGCTGTTCAGAAATTTTCTTACTATCAATTTCAATTCCCCTCTCTTCGGCCACATCGATCATACTTAGCGCAATAACCACCGGAATGCCAAGATCCATTACCTGGGTTGCAAGGTAGAGATTACGATCCAGGTTGCTGGCATCAATTAAAACGATCGCCAGGTCGGGAGCAGGTTCATGCTTATATTTACCGGCTAATACCTCATAAGCAATCTTTTCATCCAGCTGTTTCGGGTTGAGGCTGTACGTGCCGGGCAAATCTACAACGCGAACTTTTTCTCCGCTGATAGTCGTGAAACCCACTTTCTTCTCGACCGTAACTCCGGGGTAATTGGCTATTTTTTGCTTAAGCCCTGTTAGGGCGTTAAACAGCGTAGACTTTCCCGTATTTGGATTTCCAACTAATGCAATCGTTGATAGTTGCTGCACTATTTATACTCCCGACTCAATTTCTATACATTCTGCTTCTGATTCGCGCAGCGACAATGCATATCCACGAATTTTCACTTCAATAGGGAATCCAAGAGGGGCCGCCCGCATAACATTCAACATAACACCGGGTGTAATCCCCATTTCAAGTATACGCAGTGCTTTGTCTCCCTTCACGTTGATAACTTTTACAGTTCCCGTTTTTTCGAACTCTGAAAGTTTTTTCATGGGTTAAGCGGGGTTGACAAGGATGCTTTTTGCAAGATTACCATTAATTGCCAATCGTGTTTCTCCAACCTGAAGAATTACATTCGACTGGTTTGATACAACCACTCCACAAACTCCTTCCACACATCCCAGTTCTCTTAATCTGCACGCTTCGCCATGGCTGCAGGCAAAACAACAAACTGAAACTTTTTCACCCGTTTTTGTCACTTTTAATGGCAGCATATTCTGTAATAAATCTATTTATAATAAATCTAAATAAAGATACAGTTTTGACAGGTTAAGAAAAAGCGCTGGAGCATGTTTTTTAGACAATTTAGTCCAATAATAATTCCTTGTGACGATAGCAGGTTGTCAGGTGGTCATTTACGAGGCCGCAAGCCTGCATATAGGCATAGATTATAGTTGATCCAACAAATGTAAATCCACGCTTTTTTAAGTCCTTCGCTATTTGGTCTGACAACTTGGTCTTTGCAGGCACCTCCTCCATTTTTTTAAAATGATTGATTAGCGGTTCTCCGTCAACATAGTCCCAGATATAATTATCAAAAGATCCGAACTCTTCCTGTATTTGCAAAAATGCCTGCGCGTTTGTCACAGCAGACTCTACTTTTTTTCTATGCCGTATAATTTCAGGATTGGCTGCCAGCTCAGCCACTTTTTTATCACTGAACCGGGCCACTTTTTCTGCATCAAATCCTTCAAACAGCCGGGAGTACCCTTCCCTCCTTTTCAGTATCGTACTCCAGCTGAGCCCAGCCTGGGCTCCTTCCAACGTAATAAATTCAAAGTGAACCCTGTCGTCATGAACAGGCACGCCCCACTCTTCGTCATGATATTTCACGTAATTATCATATGTATTCTCCACCCAGGGGCACCGCAATTTGCTCTCGCTCATTTTTTTCTTTTTGTCTGTTTTATTACGACTCGTTGTTGAAAATTTCTCGTCCTATAATA
>DATGBT010000090.1:0-11729 GCA_035312505.1 Balneolaceae bacterium
ACAGTGAAATAACGCTGCAGGATGCACACGATCTCGCTACCACAACCGAGCGAAAATTAATCGATGCGCTCAAGGGAGATGCCATTGTAACCATCCATCTTGAACCCGAGGAGCCACACGATGAAATCCACAGCGTTCTGAAAGGGGCGAACAAAAATCGCCCCCTCGATGACTTTATTTAGAGAATAATAAATTATCTCTGTTGATGAACCACAGAGTGGTCGCCAATGTGCATCTCGCCGCTTACACCATCAGCTTCAGCAAAATTTCCGACTGTTGAGCGCTCCAGCGAGCTGTTTTTAATGGTTGCATTACTTTGCACAATCGATTTTTTCACCGTGCTGTTCTCGATCACAGTACCGCTTTCGATACTGGCAAATGGTCCTATTTCACTGTTCTTGATGTCAACATTTTCTCCAATAAACACCGGTTCATGAATCGTGGTATTTTGAAATTCGCCATAGGAGTGCTGCTCTTTTTCCAGGATTTCTGATGTTGTGTCGAGCCAGGCGGGAAGTGTACCACAGTCGAGCCATTCATCAACCGTAGCTTTTTTAAACACCTTATTGTCTTTCAGCAGGCGGTCAAGGGCATCGGTAAGCTGGTACTCATTTCCATGGCCGGTTACATCATTGTCGATCAGATATTGAATCTCTTTATTTAAATCCTCTCCTTTTTTAAAGTAGTAGACCCCAATAATCGCGAGATTTGATATGGGTTCGCTCGGTTTTTCTACGAAATCGGTAATTGTATCGCCATCGTGAACGGCGACACCAAATCTTGACGGATCTTCCACCTCTTTGAGCCATATTACACTGTCGGCATCTTCAACGGAAACGGACTCTTTTGAATCAAAAATGGTATCTGCAAATACGATAATCACTTCTCCTTTTAGATCATCACCCGCACAGGAAACCGCATGGGCAGTACCTAAAGCCTTTTCCTGTACACGAAATGTAGCGGTGGCGTTATGTCGTTCACTCATCTCTTTGAGCGTATCCTTGATGTTTTGACCAAAATCGGGGCCGAGGATATACACAATTTCTGTGATAGTGCGATCAAGTGTGCGTGCAAAAGTCTCAACGATACGCTCAACAATCATTGTCCCTGCTACCGGCAGGAGCGGTTTTGGAGTTGTGTGGGAATGGGGGCGAACACGTGTGCCACGGCCGGCCATTGGAATAATCAACTTCATAGAATATTAGTTTTCAGTTAAAATTGGTTGGAAAAGTTCTGACGATAAATAGTCTTTCATTTTGCTGAAAGATGTTCAGTTCATCTCTTTTTCGTGAATCTTTACTATTTTAATTTGATATAAAAGATCATCCCCGGAGCAATTAATCTCCGGTTAAGAACTTGCTGATAACGAAGTCAACACAATTGATGACGTTAAACAAGATAACAGATTAGTGCTATATATTCGAACGAACTCTGATCATTAACTTAAAGATAACCGATCATTTGGACCCCTATACCCTTATAACCAACGGCCTTGTTTTTCTATTTATCGCCATTCTGATTCGCCATTCACTTTACAGGCTTCGCTATTTTCTTCATATGTTTCAGCTGGTTGGGTATAAAACGGGTGAGTTTCGCTCGTTTTTGGCAGATCGATTTTTTAGCCATGTAATTACCGCCGAACACATTTTTATTACTATTCTTATCTCTGTTCTCGTCACTTTTTTTGCTGAAGATATCACATTAACCGCCGTGGCGATTCTGATCAGTATGTTTGTTCTTTTCTGGTTTACGGGAATTTCGGAATACAGATCAGAAAGAGAAAAAAAACCCCTGGTCTTTACGGCGCGAATGAAAAGGGTTTCGGGTTTGATTCTGATTTTGCTTATTGCCATTTGGTATAGCCTGTTGGAGATTGGATTTATATCACTCCTTATTCGCGATTTTGCCGCACCCTTTATAAAAACGGATCCCTATTTCATGGCTTTTTCGCTGGTATTCGTCGATATCTGCGTTCCTTTTATGGTTTGGCTGGGAGGATGGGTGTTGAAGCCGGTTGAGTGGAAGATTCAGAACGGATTTAAAAAGCAGGCACGCGAAAAACTGGCCTCACTACCCGATCTTAAAATCATTGCCATAACGGGCAGTTACGGTAAAACCAGTACGAAGTTTGCCATTAATGCTTTTCTGAAAGAGCGCTACAGCGTGTGTGTGACGCCAGGGAGTTTTAACACCCCGATGGGCATTTGTAAAGTGATCAATAACGACCTGAAGGCAAGCCACAGGGTACTGATTCTTGAAATGGGAGCGAGGTACCGGGGGAATATCGGTGAACTATGCGATATAGCTCAGCCCAACCTTAGCGTGGTGACTAATGTTGGCCTGGCGCACCTCGAAACATTTGGTTCGCAGGATGTGATTGCCAGGGAGAAATCGACAATTGTGAGACGTTTAAAACCTAACGGAACGGCCATTCTTAATGGTGACGATCCAAGAGTGGAAGCGATGGGAAGCCTGCGTGATGACGCACGAGTTATCTATATCGGAAAAGAGGGGTCGATCACTGCCACAGATATTTCCGTAGATTCCAGCGGAACCTCTTTTACCATGATCTGGAAACACTCAGATGGATCCGAACAAAACCGGACCCGTGTTCAGACCATGCTGCTGGGCGAGCATAACATTCAGAATATCCTCCTTGCAGCTGCTGTTGCCAGAGAGTTTGATATTCGAATTGAAACTGCAGCCCTTGCGGCATCTAAAATGGAACCGGTTGAACACCGTCTCGAGCTCAAACACCGTAACGGGCTCACGGTGATTGATGATGCCTTCAACTCAAATCCGGTTGGGGCTAAAAACGCACTTGATGTACTCGGCTCTTTCGTATCGGGGAAGAAATTTGTGATTACACCCGGTATGATAGAGCTTGGAGAGCGTGAGGATGAAATGAACGAGGAGTTTGGCAGGCAAATCGTTAAATCGAAGGTGGATGTTGCTATTCTTGTAGGAGATGAACAAACCGCTGCCATTCAGCGTGGAATAGAAGAAGAAACTATTCCCGGTGAAATGAAGGTGCACGTGGTAGAATCACTCTTTGCTGCAAACGACCTTCTGAATGAACTTGCTGCTGAGGGGGATGTGGTTCTCTACGAAAATGACTTGCCTGATAATTATGGGTAGGTTTTTGACACCATTTCTTTGAGAATTAGTATTTCTATTTCCTGAACGGAATTTCGAGCTGCTTCCCGATAATTCCCCCCTCTTTAAGATTTAGTGCGGAAACGGAAATTCCGAGAAGACGAACCTCGCGAATACCGGCTTCGGTGTCGGCCAGCAGATTCTGTGCAACTTCTGCAATTTCCTCTGCGCTGTTGGTAAAATGGTGCAAACTGTAGCTTCGCGTAACCGTTTCGAAATTTTTATAACGAACTTTTAACGTAATTGTCTTGCCGGATGCGTTTAGAGAAGACATTGCACCGGCAATTTTTTCGGCAAGCTCAGCAAGGAATGTATGAATCCACTCCAGGTCCGAAACATCCTCGGAAAACGTCCGCTCTTTTCCTATCGATTTACGGATTCGATTGGGTTTAACGGCTCTGTTATCTATTCCCCGTGCAATTCTGTAGTAGTGATGTCCGGCTTTCCCAAACTGTTTTACAAGATCGATTTCATCCCACGTTTTTAAATCTGCACCCGTTCTTACGCCAAGTGTTTCCATCTTTTTTTGAGTTGCTTTCCCTACTCCGTAAAAATCACCAATCGGCAGCTTTTCGATAAAATCAGAGGCCTGATCAGGGGTAATTACAAAAAGTCCGTTGGGTTTATTTATGTCTGATGCAATTTTTGCCAAAAATTTATTATACGCTACACCCGCAGATGCGTTAAGATCGGTTTCGAGCTTAATTTTTTGCCTGATCTCTTTAGCAATGATGGTTGCGGAAGGCATGTTGATATGATTTTCGGTCACATCGAGGTAGGCTTCGTCAAGGCTCAGTGGTTCCACGAGGTCGGTGTATTGGAAAAAAATGGCACGTATCTGCTTCGACACTTCTTTATACACATCAAAACGCGGTTTTATGAAAATTGTTCTCGGGCACAGTTTTATAGCTCTTGAGGCCGGCATGGCCGAATGGATTCCAAATTTTCGTGCCTCGTAACTGGCTGCCGCAACAACTCCACGGCCCTGTGGCGATCCGCCAACCACAACCGGCTTATTGCGGTATTCAGGAAAATCTCTCTGTTCAACCGACGCATAAAATGCGTCCATGTCCACATGAATAATTTTTCGAATGTCTGGAATAGAATTCATTATAAAAATCTACGAACAAACAGGTAAAAAAAAGGAATTTTTGTATCTTTGCTACCAGATTTAAAAATAAACAAGATTAGAGGTATGGAAGAATTAAACGGTGTAACCATATATTGGCTCATTTCTATAGGCTTGCTGGTTGGTTTTGTGATCGACGTGATTATGATTAAGCGCGGAATTGGAATGTTTGGAAATGTACTTTGGGGTGCAGCTGGTTCAGTAGTAATTGGTGTAACCGTAATTCTGTTGGGCCTGTATGCTCCGCTGGTCTATGCGGCTCTGGGTACAATTGCGCTTCTTTTCCTCATTAACGTATTTAGCTTTCATGTTTTGGATAATACAGAAGCGAAGGCAAGTTAATCACTTCTTTAAATCCTCATACTTCTCATAAGTTGCCCGTTATATCGGGCAAGGTTTTGTGGCTGTTACCCGACAACAGCCGGGAACCATTTTTTTATAATACCATAAGCTATTGCTCTGCAGTATATAACGCTCCGATCTTTACACCTCATATAACACTCGGGCGCATTCCTGATGATAAAACAGATGAGTCGCATGGCATAGTTAAAGAGATAGCAGATCATTTTCATTCGTTTACGTTCAGTATCATAGATCTTGAGTGCAGAACAGAACCCTACCAGAAGCTTGTGTTAACGCTGAATCCGGAAAAGACTTTCCAGTCAATATGCAAAGAGGTAGACCGTTACTTTGGAGGGAATTACAGCAAACAGAACGACCCTCATATTTCACTTCTGTACAGTCATCTGGAATGCAATCAGCTAAAAGATAAAGAAATGGCGATCGGTAAAAATATTCCTGAAATCGCAGAAATTTGCGGAATAGCCTTGGTTGAGCTGCGGGGCCGGCCTGAAGAGTGGAAAATATTGGCGCAGAAAAATTTTTAGCGATTACCAATAAGAATCATTTGTACTTCTTCGTCATAATTGCGACAATATCACACGCATCTACCATAATAACCGAGAACAGATTGATATGAGTGACTATAAATTTTTCGACCAGGTGAATAAGGCTTTTGACAAAGCTGCTAAATATACCCCCTTTGAAGAGGGGCTTCTTGCGCAGATGAAATGTTGTAATGATGTACTTCATATTCAGTTTCCACTGGAGAGAGACGACGGTAGTATAGAAGTAATTCACGGATACCGGGTGGAGCACAGCCACCATAAATTGCCTACTAAAGGTGGGATTCGTTACAGCCTAACCGTAAATGAGGACGAAACGATGGCTCTTGCCGCGCTTATGACCTATAAATGTGCAGTTGTGGATGTGCCTTTCGGCGGCGCAAAAGGAGGAATTAAAATTGATAAATCAAAATATTCTCAGGATGAACTCGAGCGTATTACCCGGCGCTACACATTTCAGCTCTACAAAAAGAACTTTATAGGGCCGGGATCTGACGTGCCTGCACCCGATTATGGTACAGGAGCCCAGGAGATGGGCTGGATTCTGGACACATTCCGCCAAATCAGCTCTGATATTAATGCTGAAGGCTGTGTTACGGGTAAGCCTATCGGGCAGGGTGGTATTCGCGGACGTACTGAAGCAACGGGCCGAGGGGTGTTTTTTGGCATATATGAAGCGTGTGACAACGCTGAGGACATGAAGGAACTTGGGCTGAATCGTGGCATTGAAGGAAAAACATTTGTTGTACAGGGCCTTGGTAATGTAGGTTATCACGCTGCAAGAAATATGGTGGAAGCCGGTGCTATCTTGGTTGGTGTTGCCGAAATAGATGGTTCTATTTACAACAAAAAGGGGATTGATCTTGATAAATTGATGCAGTATAAAGATGAAAATGGAGGTATTACGGGTTTTGAGGGTGTCGAACTACTCGAAAACAGCAGCTCGGTACTGGAAGCCGAATGTGATATTTTAATTCCTGCCGCACTTGAAAATCAAATCCGTGAGGAGAACGCTCCACGAATAAAGGCTAAAATTATAGGAGAAGCTGCTAATGGCCCAACCACTACAGAAGCGCACGATATTCTCAAGAAAAAAGGTTGCCTGATAATACCAGATAACTACCTGAATGCCGGTGGTGTAACAGTTTCATATTTTGAATGGCTGAAGAATATACAGCACGTTCGTTTTGGAAGGATGGGCAAACGGTTCGAGGAAGACAGTTACAAGCGTATTCTTAATGTAATAGAAACCGTATCAGATCGGAAGTTCATGGAAAAAGAGCTTAAATATCTGGCTAAGGGAGCAGGCGAGGCAGAGCTTGTAGATTCAGGACTGAAAGACACGATGGTAAACAGCTATAATGAGATCAACGAAATACGCAAAAAGCACAATCTGGATCTGCGTACAGGAGCATTCGTTAGTGCCATTACAAAAGTAGGGCGAATTTACGAGCAGATGGGTATTTTTCCATAATAAAAAGAACCCTGCACTTTTCAAGGTGCAGGGTTTCGAGTTACATTTTTAACCAAAACATCTATACCATCTGTTACGCGAGTTGAACAAAGAAGTTTCACTTCGCTTACCATTATTTTACTGCCTATTTTTACTGTCCTGTCAACTCAGATAATTTGAAGTAAGAGATAAAGAAAACGTGGTTAGCACTATACTGTGGTTTATTGTCGGGCTTGTTGCGCTCATCGGGGGTGCTGAACTTTTGGTACGTTCAGTCTCCAGGCTGGCCGTTACCGCGGGTATATCCAAATTGGTAATCGGGTTAACGGTTGTGGCTTTTGGCACCAGTGCTCCTGAGCTTGCCGTGAGTATCCAGGCAGGTGTAAGTGGGCAAACCGACATAATGATTGGAAATATTGTAGGTAGTAACCTCACAAATATACTTCTGATTTTGGGGCTGTCGGCACTGATCATTCCCCTAAAAGTTCATAAAACGTTGATAAAGGTAGATCTGCCATTTCTAATCGTAATTACGATACTGGTCTATATTTTAGGCTTAAATGGTTTTTTTACAGTCTGGGAATGCCTGCTTCTAACCATAATCCTGGCCATTTATCTGTTTTATCTGTTCAGACAAAAAGGGGATGTTGATATTCCGCTTGCTGATGGCGACGATGTAAAAAAGCACTCAGTACCAAAAGATCTGTTTCTGCTGGCAATCGGGTTTACCGGGTTGATATTGGGGGCACGCTGGATTGTAAGCAGTGCCATTATTTTTGCTGAAATGGCGGGGGTAAGCGAACTGGTTATCGGCCTGACCGTTGTGGCAATTGGAACGTCGCTACCCGAAATAGTGATCTCGCTCCTGGCTGCGTTTAAGGGTGAGAAAGATATTGCAGTTGGGAATATTGTAGGGAGCAATATCCTAAACTTTCTCGCTGTACTGGGAGTTTCCGGCATGTTTATCCCGGAAGCCATTCCCATTCAGCAGTCACTTCTCGATGTAGATCTTATTCTTTTAATCGGTGCCACAATCTTATGCTTTCCGGTTTTTTTTACAGGGAGACGTATTGTACGCTGGGAAGGTGCGGTGTTTCTTGTACTCTATATTGCCTACCTGCTCTATCAATTTCTCATTGCCTCAGACCACGAAGTGCTGGAGGTATTTATTGCTTTGATGCTCTATTTCGTATTTCCAATGATTTTATTGCTGGTTACCACAGCGTTTATCGCAGAAACAAAAAAGCGATACCGGTACCGAAACTTTCATCATATAAATCACAGGTAGTACCGGAACCGGTTAGATAAAACAGGGATAAACAGAATTTACCCGCTGCCTACTTTTCGATAAGCACCCATCCGTCTTCATCTACCATTTTCTTGGCGTATTTCCACTTCACTTTTTTCGTTTGATTGGTGCTAAGGTTCTGAACCTTCACGTAATCATTTCTTCCGGGTTCATCTTCCACAGTTACCGGCTGGCGTTTTTCACCGGGCGCAGACGCCTGGTTTTCGCCATTCTGCTGCTGTTTACTTCCTTTAAAGCCCATGTTTGTAGAGTCGGCGTGCTGTGCTTCTGCTTTGGACATGTCGTATTTGCCCTGTTGTTTCTGTGCTTTTTGTACTTTGTCTGATCCGCCGGACATTTCGGGAACAGCTTTCCAGATAAGGGAAACGGTTTCGCGATTAATCTCGTCTATGAGTGATTTAAACATCTCGAACGCTTCTTTTTTATACTCTAAAAGCGGATCTTTCTGGCCAAAGGACCGCAGTCCAATACCCTCTTTCACAGAGTCCAGCTCGCGAAGATGTTCCATCCATTTATTATCGATTGTGGAAAGAATGGATGAGCGCTCAAGAGATCGGGTAACCTCTTTACCTTGATTCTTCTCAGCTTTATCAACATCTACAATAATTCGCATTCTCCGAATGCCGTCTGTAAAAATCACCTGAATTTTCTTGGGCTGATTCTCCTCATCAGACTGTTTAATACGTTTAATAATATTGTAAAGGGGTTCTGCGATCAGCGACTCTTTTCGACGGTATACTTCGTATGCGCGTTCGATAATGTGATCGATCAATCCGTCTTCTCCCAAAATAGCCCAGTTGTCTCTGTCGAGCTCTATTTCAACGGCAAGGAGGCGTAATATCTCATCGCGTAATTTCTCAAAATCGCCTGAAGGGAAATATTCATATACAACGGTTTCCACCATATCTTCGAGCATATCAAAGATATCACTCTGCAGCTGGTCGCCACGAAGAGCGTTCTTTCTTCGGGTATAGATAACTTTACGCTGGTTGTTCAGAACATCATCATACTCAAGTTGTCTTTTTCGAATACTGAAGTTATTCTGTTCAACTTTTTTCTGGGCGCGCTCAAGCGACTTTGTTACCCATGGATGCTGAATCACCTCACCTTCGTCAAAATTCAATTTATCCATGATGTTGGCGATACGGTCGGTGCCGCCAAACAGGGTCATCAGGTCGTCTTCGAGCGATACAAAAAACTGAGTTTCGCCCGGATCTCCCTGACGTCCCGCCCGGCCCCGCAGCTGGAGGTCAATTCGGCGCGATTCATGACGTTCGGTTCCCAGTATAGCCAGGCCGCCACGTTCCTTAACTTCATCAGTAAGTTTAATATCCGTACCACGGCCCGCCATGTTGGTGGCTACAGTTACGGCACCGGGTTTACCGGCGTTTGCTACAATTTCACTTTCGTGTGCGTGCTGTTTAGCGTTCAGTACATTATGGGGGATTTTTTCTCGTTTCAGCATACGGCTTAGCGTTTCTGACACGTCTACGCTGGTTGTTCCCACAAGAACAGGCTGCCCTTTTTCATGGTAATCCCTGATTTTTTCCAGAGACGCCCTGTATTTTTCCCGTTTTGTTCTGAAAATTAAATCCTCTTTGTCGTCCCGAATAATGGGGCGGTTGGTCGGAATAACTGTAACGTCCAGCTCGTAAATTTCATTAAATTCCCCCTCTTCTGTGGCTGCAGTACCCGTCATGCCGCTTAGTTTGTGGTACATTCTGAAAAAGTTCTGAAGGGTAATGGTTGCGTAGGTTTGTGTAGCTGCCTCCACTTTTACATTCTCCTTAGCTTCTATAGCCTGGTGAAGTCCATCAGAGTACCGGCGTCCGGACAGAACCCGGCCTGTATGTTCGTCAACAATATTTACCTTGCCATCCTGTACGATGTATTCCTCTTCGCGTTCAAAAAGTGTATATGCTTTTAAAAGCTGATTAACGGTGTGAATACGATCACCGCGCTCCGCAAATAATCGGTGAAGCTCATTAAATCGTTTTTCACGCTCGTTGTTTATTTCCTGCTTTGTCTCTTCAATTTTTTTCGACTTGTACTCATCGCTGAACTCTTCGTTCTGCTTAATTTTTTCAATTTCTTCTTTTTTGAGCTTCTCGATCTCCTCTTCAATAACGGACGTTTCGGTGCCTAGGTCAGGAATCACGAAGAACTGATCACCCTCTTCATCTTTCGTGATGAAATTCCGCCCTTTCTCTGTCATTTCAATCACTTTCTGCTTCATGTCTACAGAGTAGTAGAGGTGCTCATCAACAATGTGGAGGTTTTTGGCATTGTCTGCCAGGTAGAGCGCTTCGGTCTGCTGAACTAACCGCTGATAGTGCGCTTCCTGCATCATTTTTTTAAACTTGCTGTTTTTCGGGAATCCGCGCTCGGCCCTGTAGAGTGCCAGTCCGGCTTCCTCTTCGTTGCCCTCTTCGTAAAATTTTTCGGCGTCGCTTGCGAGTTTAGCAACCAGTTTTTTCTGAGCGTTTACAAGCGCTTCAACCCTGGGCTTCATCTCTTCATATTTTTGCTGTCCGCTCGATTGCGGTACAGGACCGGATATAATAAGAGGAGTTCTGGCTTCATCAATTAAAATAGAGTCAACCTCATCAATAATAGCGTAGTGGTGATCTCTCTGTACTAGTCTCTCTTCCTCGGCTACCATATTATCGCGAAGGTAGTCGAATCCAAATTCGTTGTTGGTTCCATAGGTGATATCTGCGCGATACGCCTTTCTCCGCAGCTCTGTGTTGGGGTCGTAGAGGTCCACACAGTCAACCGTAAGCCCGTGAAAGTTATAGATGGGCTCGTTCCATTCAGCATCCCGGCGGGCAAGGTAGGTGTTTACAGTAACAATATGTACGCCGCGACCAGCCAGCGCATTCAGGTATGCAGGGAAAATGGCTGCCAGGGTTTTACCTTCACCGGTTTTCATCTCTGCAATACTGCTGTAGTGCATGGATATGGCGCCGATAAGCTGTACGTCGTAGGGAACCATGTTCCACTCAATTTCAGATCCCGCAACTTTCCATTTTTTCCCAACAAACCGCCGGCAGGTATCTTTTAAAACGGCATACGCTTCAGGGAGAATTTCTTCGAGTGTGTCTTCGAGAATTACGAGCCACTCTTCTTCAAGTTCTTTTAGCTGGTCGGAGAATTCCCGGCGGTCTTCGAGGGTAATGGATTCGTCGTTTGAATCCATCTTTTCTTTAATCTCTTCGATTTGGGCGGAAACATCTGCCGTTCTGTCTTTAATGAGCTGCTTAAAGTCGGCTGTTTTTTGCTTCAACTCTTCATCAGAAAGGGCCTTTACCTCTTCTTCAAAACCTTTAATTTCATCAACTATAGGCCAGAGTTTCTTTAAATCCCTGGAGCTTTTAGTGCCGAAAATTTTTGTAAGGACCTTGGATATTTTGTCTAACATGTGGGTAAAAATCGTTTTTTAATTCAATTAAGTAAGGTACAGCTAATCAGGGCTGTGTTCAACATCTTTGATGATGAGGGTGTTGCGGACATCAATTTAAATGCGATTAACATATATAATCTGAGTATCCATCAACAATAACCATGCCACGGTATTCGATGCCCGCATTTTGCGGCTATTAAAATATGCACAGATAATTCAACGTATAAAAACGGGATGAATTTTATGGTTCGATTTTATCAATATTCTTCTTACTTTTAAAGTCTATCAAAAAATCAGACAAACAATTTTTTATAAGATTTAAACGGTTATGAAACGTACATACCAGCCAAGTAAACGTAAGAGAGCTAACAAAC
>DATGBT010000091.1:0-3482 GCA_035312505.1 Balneolaceae bacterium
GCGGTTTCTATAATATTTGTGAGAGGTTTTTGGCGAATATTGAGTCCGGTTTGCATCGCTTTCGACAGATCATCTTTCGAAATTCCTGATTTGATGCCTCGTTCAAACAAGCTCTTCAGGTCATCGGTGTTACCACTGGCAACGGCTGCGCCTGTCGCAATCAGAATTTCAGTTTTTTCCGTAAAAAGGGTTTTTGGCTCGACAATTTCTTCTTTCTTTGATTCAAGGTTGGCCTCACCGTTCTTTTTTGTCCAGCCGATTAGCGATTCGCGATTGGGATAGCCGCCTTCAGATACAATCTCACCATTTACTAATATGATGGGTAACACTTCAGACCCCCCTTTTTGAAGTTTTGCAAGTACCAGTGGATTCATTTTGAATGCTTCCGGTTCCTGTCCCAGGTTAAAACGTGTCACGTTTACTCCATTAGATTTCAACCACTTCACGTCGTTGGCAAAATCGGCGAGGTCGTCATCCACATCAGGTCCGCATACACCGGTACTGCAGCACATGGCGGGGTCAAAAACTTCAATTGATACATTTTCTTTTACGTTTTCCATAATTGTATTCGTTGTCTTGATTTATTCAATCGTAAAATTACGATTAATAGACTGCACTTCCAACCCATAAATCTACATTACTGAAATTAGTTCTGAATGTGCAGGAAAGACACTTTTCAAAATCTTTCATATATTTGGATAAAACATTCCGTTTCTTTGGTCGTACGTTTTGGCCGAAGCAGTTTAGGATCAAAAAGAAAATTTGAAACAAAACGAGTACTATTATGCCATTATATGAATATAAATGTGCCGATTGTGGTGAGGTGATTGAATTTCGTTCTTCTTACGATAAAAAAGAAGAGATGGTCTCATCACTCAAATGCAAAAACTGCGAATCAAACGAGTTCACCCAGGTATTTAGCGGAATGGCCCTCACAGGTTCAAAAAGTGATCCAGCCCCACCAACAAGCGGCGGATGCTGCTCTGGCGGTATGTGCGGCATCTAAATACGTTCAGAAAATGCTGTTGATTTGGTTTTAGCGATTATAATTATATACTTAAGTGCAGGTACGTTAATTAAACAATAAAACAGCCGACTCATTATGACTATTAAAGAGATTAAAGATCAGCTTGAAACATCGGATAAACCTGTAGCGAAATCATTTCACAAGGGAGATTCTTTTAAAGTACTCCTTTTTGGTTTTAATAAGGGGATGAAACTCGAGGATCACACAGCCAAACATCCGACAAAATTACTGGTTTTGGAAGGGGACGTAATATATCATCAGGGGAAAGAGGATATTCGCCTAAAGCAGTACGATGAAGTAGATATACCTGCGAATATAACCCACTCGGTAGGAGCATTAAAAGACAGTATCATACTGCTGACACAAGGGTAGTCTATCCATTTAATATCTTTGGATACCGTAAAGCCTAAGCTGCTGAGTTGCTGATTCCGGCAAGCTCTTTTCTTCACTAAATTTCACTGAAAATACCGGAAACTTGTACAGAGTACGATAAGTGAAGACCAGGGTAAGATTCTTAACATTACATACAGAACTCTTCCCCAAACCCATAGAGGCAAGCGGCTCATTTTTTGAATCCACCAGGAGAGGGAATAGTGCGATTGGCGTTGATGAATTATAAAGATTTTCTCAAACCAAACTCATCATATAAAACATCTCGGTTCCGATTTGCATGCATCGCTCATCGTAGGTCTTTTTTTCGTGATCTGTTCCGTCCGACTCTTTCGGATCGCGATATGTTACGGCTTTACGAAATGTTGCACCGGGGACAAACGGACAGTTTTCGTCGGCATCGGAACAGGTCATGATCGCTGCGAAGTTTTCTTCCGGATTAGCCGGATCATCAAACGTTGTGGAGAAACAGATCATCGGCTCGACATCATCAGCAAACTGAATCTGGTATTTTGGGTTGTCACCTCCTGGGTTGGTAACCTTAAAACCGGCTCGCTTTACAGCGGCGACCGCTCTTGGATTAAATGCCGTAGCCTCCGTTCCGCCTGAAAACGTCTGTACGCCTTTAACTTTGTAGTGTTCTGCGGCCGTTTGGGTCCAGATTTGAGCCAGATGGCTGCGGCGGCTATTGTGCGTGCAGATAAAGTTCAGTTTTACCGTGTCGTTCTCCCTAAGCTCCTTACGTATATAATTTGCCACATCCTGTAGCTGTTCTTTTCTTTTTTCCGGTATAGAACTGAAATTTTGAATGAGCCGATCGATTTTTTTGCGGAGTTTAGTGTGCATGGAAGAGGATTATCAATTTATATTTTAAATTTGTAAGGTGGGTGCAATAGAGAGTTAATGTCTCCCAACGGTGTGAACACAGCAGACGCTGTCAGGGCTTCCGCTTCTCTTCAGACTCTGACAGGTCATGATGTACTCAACAGCAGGTTTTAACCAGCTCATCCGACAGCTCCGAAAGAAGATCATTCAGTTCATTTATTCCATCCGGGTTCAGGCAGTAGCATGTGCGTACCCCTTCAACACTTCCCTGTATCAGGCCGGCTTCCTTCAGGGCTTTTAAATGCTGTGAAACGGTGGATTGTGCAAGGGGAAGTATTTCAGTGATGTCACCACAAAAACAGGTGTTCCGGGAAGCCAGAATCTTAAGGATGGCTACTCTTGCAGGGTGTCCGAGTGCCTTTGCAATTTCCGCTGATCGCTTAACATCGGGGTCGGATAGTTGAATTGGTTTGGCCGTTTTCATGGATATACCTATTCGTTTTAAATTACTTAATATGAAACCTGTCAGCTTCCGGTTAATATTTATCGTTTCTCCGCATACACAGTCATACTGTAAATACCGGTTTCAGAGTTTCTGAACTGTTCGATTCCCTTCTCTGTAAGATAGTTCAGAAGCATTTCATCCGGAAGCTGAATCTCTTTCAACTTCTGGACAGTAATATTCTTAAATCCACTATTGTTAACGATGTTTAAATATTCATTTTTATCGATGGCACCGGCAACGCAGCCCGCATACATTTCGGCATCTTCTTTGATTTCGCTTGGTAAATCGCCTGATATTACCACGTCGGATATGCTGAAATGCCCTCCCGGCTTAAGAATTCTGTACGTTTCGGCGAAGGCTTTTTCTTTGTCGGGAATCAGGTTGAGTACGCAATTACTTACGACAACGTCGGCAATGCTGTCATCCAAAGGCATTGCCTCGATATCACCCAGTACGAAATCGACATTGTGATAACCGAGTTTGATGGCGTTCAGCGTAGCCCGCTGAATCATTGCATCAGTCATATCAATGCCGATTACTTTACCCGTTTCGCCAACAACCTGCCGGGCTACAAACGCATCGTTTCCGGCGCCTGAACCTAAATCTACAACTGTATCTCCCCGCTTCATTTTTGCGTACTCCGTTGGAAGGCCACATCCCAGTTTCAGGTCGGCGTCGGGATTATACCCTTCGATTTTGGAATAATCATCCGAAAAGATCGAGTAGTCAACATTA
>DATGBT010000092.1:0-5237 GCA_035312505.1 Balneolaceae bacterium
TGCCATAAAAAAACCCGCAACGAGTTAACGCTGCGGGTTTGTATAAGAATTAGTAATTGAAGAATTCAGTCTGTCTTAGACAATTCGGGTAATCAGTTCGGCAGTTCTTGCAGAATAACCGGCTTCGTTATCGTACCAGCCAATCACTTTCACAAGGTTACCGTCTACTTTAATGGTTCCACTGTCGAAAATGCATGAGTGTGGGTTTCCAATGATATCAGAAGAAACAATGTCTTCATCAGTATACTCAAGAATACCTTTCATGTCGCCCTCGGCTGCTTTTTTGAATGCAGCAAGTACTTCATCTGCTGTCGTGTCATCGCCAACTACAGCAGTAAAGTCTGTCAGAGATCCTGTGATTACAGGAACACGAACAGCACCGCCGTCCAGTTTGCCATCAAGGTGAGGCAGAACCAGGCCAACAGCAGCAGCTGCGCCGGTAGTTGTTGGGATGATGTTAGCGGCAGCAGCACGGGCTCTTCTCAGATCCTTATGCGGACCGTCTACGATCGCCTGATCGCCGGTATAGGCGTGGATCGTTGTCATGAATCCCTGCTTAACGCCACCAAAATTATCGTCCAGTACTTTCACCATAGGTGCCAGGCAGTTTGTTGTACAACTGGCATTGGAAAAGATATTTTTACTCTTATCAATCTCTTCGTCATTTACACCAAGAACGATTGTCTGAACATCGCCTTTTGCAGGAGCAGAGATAATCACTTTTTTCGCTCCGGCTTCAAGATGTTTTCCAGCTGTTTTATCATCACGGAAAAGACCTGTTGATTCAACAATGACTTCCGCTCCTCTTTCATCCCACTTCAGGTTTGCGGGATCTCTCTCAGCAGAAACGCCAATTTTTTTGCCGTTAATTACAAGACTATTTCCATCGGCATATACTTCACCGTTAAATTTACCTTGTGCTGAATCGTACTTAAACAGGTGGGCAAGCGTTTTGGCGTCGGTCAGGTCGTTAATTCCAACCACTTCTACATTATCGCTCTGGAATTCCAGTATAGAACGCATAACCAATCGTCCAATTCGTCCAAAGCCATTAATTCCTACTTTTACTTTTGCCATAAATTTTCACTCCTTTTCATTTATTATTAACTGCTTTTTTGCAGAACTTTTATCCTTATTAAAATAACGTATTTAACACTTTCAATCCATTATTTTAGCTGTTTTTCATCAATTCTAACGGTTATGTCTTGATTGAAAGCGCTTTTAATTTTATACCGCTTTTACTGAATTGATAAAACACCCTTTTCAGGATTAATCGTCCAGATCTACATCTTCAGGCGGCAACTCACTGTCGTCGTCGATAATGCTTTCTACATCAGCAATATCATCATCATCATCTTCATCGTCAATCACAGGAATGGGAGTGGCCTTTTTTACCTGGGCTTTTACACCGGCCCGTTTAAGCAGCATTACAATATCGGGATTGTCGTTATCATTGGCGATATCGAGAGCGGTGTCGCCATTTTTATCGCGAAGTTTTACGTTGATTCCCGCATCAATCAGGTATTTTACTACACTTGTATGTCCTTCTCTAGCCGCAAGCATCAAAGCCGTTTGGCCCCATCGCTGTCGTGCATTAATGTCGGCACCTGCATCAACCAACAGTTTAACGGCGTCAAGAAATCCTTCTCTTGCTGCGACGATAAGGGCCAGATCTCCTGCCTGCGCTTTGTTTTCAAGCAGGAATTCCATGATCTCAACCTCCCCGTTTTCTGCTGCGCGGTTAAGTGCCGTACCGCCCATTTTAGTTTCAATGGAGGGATCTGCTCCTTTTTCAATTAAAAACCTAACCGTTTCCAAGTGTCCGTTTTGTGCGGCAAACATTAGTGCCGTTGAACCATTTTTGATGGTTTCATTCATGTCTGCTCCCTCTGCATGCAATTGCTTTACGCGGTCGAGGTTGCCTTCTTTTGATGCCTCTATAAGTGGTGTGAGCTCCATTGAAAACCTTTTTAATTCTAAATTAGTGAGTCGTTACTATAATGGTTCCGAATACTCTATGCGTTCGGGTTCACTACTTTTTACCCCTTTTTCAACGCCCAAAATATATTCTTTGATGAGCATCATTCCTATCGCTTTTTATAGCTGACAAAGGGTTTTTTAAAAATTCTTTGAACAGTATATCACAAATTATCCGCATTAAATCAACAGCTGCGGATCCTCGTAATTTTATTTCAGTACCATAATCTGATTCTGCAGAACCCCATTTAACGTGGCGCTACCTTAGCGGCCGGGAGAGGTCATAACCGTTTACAAAATCGCTCCCGCTTATTCGCGGCTTGCCGGGTAGCTGCAGCTCTATAATTTCCACACTGCCTGTGCCGCATCCTGCGAATAGCTTATCGCCATCTCTTTTCAGTTCGCCCGGTCTGCCGGATTTATCTGAATGGGGCACTGTTTTATGAATGTTCATTTTTTCGTCGCCGTACATACACCATGCGCCGGGAAACGGGTTGAGTCCGCGAACGATATTATGCACTTCTGATGCACTCTTTCTAAAATCTATGTGGGTATTTTCCCGATATAACTTGGGAGCGGGTGTTGCAAGTGAATCTTCCTGTGTCTTTTCAGTTGTCTCTCCCTCAGCAATATCATCAATACAGGAGAGAAGCAGGCCTGCCCCTTCACGTTTCAGACGCTCATATACATCGCCTGTAGTTTCCATCGGACCAATCGCCGTTCGCTGCTGACCAATAATTTTTCCGGTATCCACGCTCTCATCCAGAAAAAATACGGTAGCCCCCGTCTCTTTTTCACCGTTGATGATAGCCCAATGGATAGGAGCAGCCCCCCTGAATTTTGGCAAAAGTGATGCATGCAGGTTTATAGAACCAATTTCAGGAATCTTCAGAATATTTACTGGCAGAATTTTGAAAGCCACTACTACAAGTAGGTCAGGGTTCAGGCCGGCTATCTGTTTTTCAAAAGAGTCGCTTCTAACATCTGCAGCATCGATAACAGGGAGGCCTAATTCCAGCGCTCGTTTTTTTACATCTGTAGGAACCGGTTTTCCTCTTCTTCCCCTGCGCTTGTCCGGATTGCTTACTACAGCAGAAATGTTATGTCGGGATTGATGAATAAGATCCAGGCTGGGAATAGCAAATTCAGGCGATCCCATAAAAACAATATTGAGAGATCTCATACTGCCGTCGGGCTTTTCTCTACCAATGGATAATCAGCTTCAAAAGCACCCTTTTGAATTTTCTTTAGCTGTGAGCGGTGCAGTCTCCGTCTGAAAGCACTTAGATAATCTACAAAAAGCACCCCGTTTAAGTGGTCATTCTCATGCTGAACCACCCTGGAAACGAATCCGGTAAACGTCTCTGTTTTCGTATTGAAATTTCGATCCCGGTAACGAACCTCCACAACTTCCGGCCGGGCAACATCATCCCGTACATCGGGGATACTGAGGCAACCCTCCTCCATCTTTATATCCTCGCCACTCGTAGAAATTACTTCGGGATTGATAAAAACCATTGGGCCCAGGTCCTCTTCGTCCTCCAGTTCCTCAGTCATTGGGTCTGCATCTATCACAAAGAGGCGTATTGCCTTGCCAATTTGCGGAGCTGCCAAGCCAACACCATTGGAATTGTACATCGTATGCAACATATCATCAATCAGTTGCTGCAGATGATCGCTGTTTTCTTCAATGGATGATGCTTTTGTACGCAGAACCTGATCGTTGTACGTTACAATGGGTAATATTGCCATATCAAATATCGGGGTGTGCTTCTAAAAATTGGTTTAAAATCAGGGCTGCAGCAGCCTGATCGAGCCGTCCTTTCTTATACCTTTTCTTTTTCGGGACACCTGACTCAACCATCAGCTTCATCGCCTGTTTCGATGTATAACGCTCATCAAATTTATAGAGTTTAATACCTCTGCACTTTTTTTTCAACTGTTTCAGGTACTCAGTAACCAGGGGTGTCGCATGGGTGGGCTCTCCTTGCGGAGTTAGGGGCCAGCCAACAACTATTCCACAGACCGGCCCTTCATTCTCAATTTGATCTCTGATCTCAGCAAAAGATTGATGGGGTGTAAATGTTCCGATAGGATTTGCGGATGTTCGAAGCAAGTCGGTTCGCGCTAAACCTACCCTTTTACTCCCTACATCAACACCTAAAATTCTGCCAAGTTGATTCAATGATTAGCTTTCTTTTTTAACCTCGCTAAGCGGCTTCTTTAGAAACTTCTTTAGCTTTTTACTTGGTTTGAAGTGGGTTTTTCTGTGAGCAGGCACATAAATCACTTCGTTTGTTTTTGGATTCCTTGCTTTTGGTTTGGCTTTGGTTTCCTTCACTTCAAAAACACCAAAGTTTCTGAGTTCAATTCTGCATGTCGGGTCTGCAGCAAGCATTTTGCCACGAAGAGCATCAATAACAGAGTCTACCCAAGGCTCTGCCTGGTTTAAAGGTACGTCCATCTGGTCTGCTACGGTACGAACAATGTCTCTTTTTGTGTATGTAACCATTATTTATCCTGTTTTTATGTTTCGGCTATTATTATTCACTTACAGCTTAACTATAGGAAAAATATGAAGATTTCAAGTAAGCAGACAGATTTATTTACATTCTACATCAATATAAGTATTTGTACCTATACGAGATATATGTATTTACTCATACCGCATCACTGTTTTGATGCCTTCAACTCTCTCAAGTTTTTTAATAATCTTCTCAAGGTGTTTTAAATCGTTCACATATACCGATACAATCCCCTCAAACATTCCTCCCTCGCTGCTCACATTGATACTTTTCATATTTGTTTGCATCGACTTCGAAAGGATTTCGGTGAGGTCATTTACAAGGCCTACCCTGTCTTCGCCAATAACCTTAATTGCCCCGAGAAACTGAGTGTCTATATTTCGGGCCCAGCTTACGTCAACAATTCGTTCGCTGTCGGTTCGGATTAAGTGATGAGCGTTCTTACAATTTGATCGGTGTATTTTTACATCACCATTTCTGCTGATGAACCCGATTACGCTATCGCCGGGAATAGGGTTACAACAGTTGGCATACGAATACTTTACGTTACTCAGTTCTCCTTCAACCAGAAGAGCCTTGCCCTCTCCAACCGAGCGGGCTGTTGTATAGTATTCATTCGAAATCTCCTCTTCGGTTGGTTTATGATCCTCTTCGGGGGCATCGTCTTCGATCCTCCCTTTGCTTTTTAGCTGTTTTACCCGTTTATACAGCTCCGACACATCAAAAGCTCCTGTG
>DATGBT010000093.1:0-2357 GCA_035312505.1 Balneolaceae bacterium
TTCTCCTGTCGGCTCGCGGTAATAGTCATACCGTTCCAGATCATATCAATATCACCCTTGTTCAGGCTGAGAATAACTCCATCCCAATCAACAGGGCGCAGTTCGAGCTCTACCCCCATCCGTTTGGCTACCTCTCGCCCCAGATCGATATCAAATCCGACAATATCTCCCGACTCTCCGCGGAAACCCATGGGCGGAAAACTGTCGTCCAGACCAAGCACAAAACTGCCTTGCCCTTCGATTTTAGCTAAAGTTGTCTGGTCCGATTCCTGAGATCCTCCAGCCCAGACTCCTATGGTCAATAGAAGTAGAGCAATACTACACACTGCAATGCGAAAGCTGTTTCGAAAAATCATTGATTTGTCCTTCCTTAAATTTTATTCAGAGCAGGTAAAAGGTCCGGTGAAGGGAATACCACACATTAACGAAGGAGGTATTACACCGGTTTCAGGGCGTTTGTTTCCCTCCACCAGATACACATTGTACCTTACGCAAAAAATTACCCTTTTAGCACTATTTGGTCAATAACCCGGATAATGATTCAGCAATTCAAACTATGACGCTGTCGAAAAAGAACAAAAAAAAGAATAAATTAGTCTAGACTAACTGGAGCCTCTCATGGTTTAATATATATGTGGAAAGAGGGGCCACTACTACAATATCTTTTTATACTCTGCTGAACAAAATAAAAGAGGAAATAGCTTTATTCCCAGATAAACGTAACGGGAAAAACACACATTTTAGTTTAGAAGATATTGTGATGGCTGCTTTCTCGGTTTTTTTCACCCAAAGTCCATCTTTTCTCGCTTTTCAGAAGGGTATGCTGGAGGCAAGGGGATCAAGCAACTGCCAAACTCTTTTTAAGATGACCGAGATTCCATCAGATACTCATATAAAAAACATGCTGGATAACGTTCCTGCTGAGAAGATATTTCCCATATTTGATAAGCTACTAGGGTTGATGGAGCAAGAGGGAATCTTGGATGATTTTCGTTGTATTAAAAACGATCTTCTGCTTGTCCTTGATGGAACCCAATACTTTGGCTCTGAAAAAATCCATTGCAAGAAGTGCTCTACGAGAGAGAAAAACGGAAAAACCTCTTATCATCATGCGGCAATAACCCCGGCTTTTGTAAGCCCGAATTATCGAAAAGCATTAGCATTAGGGCCAGAGTTCATTCATCAACAAGATGGAAGTGTGAAGCAGGATTGTGAAAGAAATGCAGGCAAGCGCTGGCTTTCGCGGATGGGAGAGCGTTTAAGTCCCCTTGGAATCACTCTCTGCGGTGATGACCTCTACGCAAATCAGCCTTTTTGTGAAGCAGTAGTGAAGGAAGAGATGAACTTTCTGTTCGTCTGCAAACCCCAAAGTCACAAATGGCTGTATGAATGGGTAGATATTAACGAAAAAGAAGGGGAACTGCATGAGTTTGAGCAAAAAGAAGGTTACGGTAAAAAAAAGTGCCGTTTCCATTACCGTTACACTCAGAATGTACCATTAAAGAATCAGGAACAAGCGCTTGATGTAAACTGGATTGAAGTTACGGTCTGGGACAGCACTGGTAAACAAGTGTATCGCAACGCCTTTATCACCAATCACACCATAACCAGCGATGAAGAGGCCGTGGAAATAGTGAAAGCCGGTAGGGCCCGCTGGAAAATTGAAAACGAGAACAACAACACCTTAAAAACAAAAGGATATCATCTAGAACACAATTTCGGGCATGGTAAAAATCATCTCTCTGAAACATTAGCAACACTGAATATTCTCGCATTCCTGTTCCACACCCTCTTGGAACTATGTGATAAGCGGTATCAGCTAATTCGAGAAACTTTACCGAGACGAGATATGTTTTTCGATGACATAAGAGCTTTAACCCGATATTTTTGCTTTGATGATTGGGAACATCTTATGAAAACTATGCTTGCAGGATTAAAACTGGAAGATCCAGGATAGCCCTAATTGACCATCCAGAAAACTGTGATAATCATCCACTGCTCCCTCTAACCTCTTATTATGAATGTTTTGTATATCCAGTAAATGTTTGAGTTGTTTGAATCCTGAAAGTCAGTGAAAACTGCTATTTCAGGTTATCCCCTAACCTAATAATCGATGACAGCAGTTGTAGTTTAGAACCTTGAAACTGTTTTCAGTTTACTGATTTATTGAGAGTTGCATCATAGTTTGAATTGCTGTGATTCAACGCGTCACCTTGACTCGAGTGCTGTACTATAGTATTATGAAAAGGCTTATAAAAACCGACATGCTCCTTGGATATCTATGACCACGTAGGTGGTGGTTATAAATTTGCCTGCTAAGAACTCATTTATGAGTTCTTAGCAGGCAAAACGCTATA
>DATGBT010000094.1:0-11765 GCA_035312505.1 Balneolaceae bacterium
ATCACCGACCAAAGATACCGTCCCTATAGTTCAGGGTTATCAGGACCCGGAAGAAATTTTGTCATTTCTCTGAGGGCAAATTTTTAAACCTACGATGTTCTCAATGACCAATAAATATCCACACTCCAGCTACTTCCAACGCACTCACACACCTCTGACTGCTTTGCCGTCCTGTATCTCTTCTCCCAACGGGATCTCATTGGGAAAAAGAGTACTCTTAATATCAGTTCAGGCGAATGGTCCGTTGTTCAATCTCTCTGATCTGATCGGGTAGCTCGCCTTCAAAAACCTGAATGATTCGTTCAAACTGTTCATCTACCTGAGCTGAGAGATCCATATACACTTCATACTGCTGCCGTGTCGGGCGGCCGTCACCGGTAGCCACTGTACTGGCTAATGAAGCCAGTTTATTATTCAGCTTAATCGGGAAGTTCAGTACGTCCTGGTAAGATTCTGCTTTTGTCTGCATCAGTTCACCCTCCACTTCTTCAAGTACCTCCAGCACGGCATCTGCACGTTCCTGGATTTCTGTGTCTTCGGGATTGTCGGATTTCACTTCATTGATCTGTGCCCGAACATCACGAATTTGATTAATCGTTTTATGAGTGGTGTCGAGCTTGGCTATGATGTTTTGATGAAGGTCAAACTGTGCCTGGAAATCCTCCTGTGTGGTATCGATACGCGGATCTTTGGTCAGTTCAAAAGTTTGTGTTCCTACAACTTTATCATCAATAAGAAGCTGCACCTGATAGGTACCCGGAATGGCCCTGGGTCCAACGGTTGAACCGGCCCATAAGATCTGGCGACCGTCTATGTCTTCGGCACCGGGATAACGCATATTCCACTCAAAAACATTGTTCCCTTCTTTGGTTGTAAGCACATCTGAAGCAACATTATGTTCTTCTTCATAGAATTCATCCGACTCTTCGACCGGTTCTCCCTCCAAGGTCTCTTTATTGGAAAAGGTTCTGATTTCAATGCCGTTCGACTCTAAAAACCGAAGCTTCACTTCTGTATCGGGTACGTTGTTAAGATTATAATAAACAACGACACCATCTTTTGGATTTTCACCTACCGTATCGCCCGGTCCGATTTCCCTGTGGTTTCCAAACAGGTATGTGGTTTCGGGCTTGAAGAGATACGTTTCAGAGTTTTTAACCTCATCGTTTAACTGATGCAGAACGGACAGATCATCCAGAATCCAGAACGATCTTCCCTGAGTAGCAATAACAAGATCTTTATCTCTTGCATGCACGGTTAAGTCGGTAATGGGAACAGCTGGTAAATTTAATTGAAGTGGCTGCCATTTGTCCCCGTCGTTGAAGGATACGTATACGCCGGTTTCTGTTCCTGCATATAGAAGGCCTTCCCTGTTGGGATCTTCCCTGATTACGCGTGTAAAATCTCCTTCCGGGATACCGTTGGTGATCAGGGTCCAGCTTTCCCCGTAGTTATCGGTTTTATATAGCATGGGTGAAAAGTCATCAAACTTATATCTGGTGGCGGCTAAATAAGCCGTTGCGGGATCATGCGGGGATGGGTCGATGATGCTGGCCATCGCTTCGGGCATTCCATCGGGGGTAACTTCAGCCCATGTCTCGCCATTATCCCGGCTAACGTGAATAAGTCCATCATCGGCACCGGTCCACAATACACCCGGCTCAACAGTCGATTCTGCAAAGGTAAACACGGTATTATAGTACTCTACACTGGTATCATCTTTCGTGAGAGGCCCGCCAGACTCACCCTGTTTCGACTTCTCATTCCGGGTTAAGTCTCCGCTGATATTTTCCCAGCTCATGCCTTCATCTGTTGATCTGTGAACATACTGCGATGTTGCATAGAGAACATTGGGGTCATGAGGGGAGATGTAAATCGGAAAGGTCCACTGAAACCTGTATTTCAGATCTTCCGCACCGGCACCCATTGGGTTATCCGGCCACACATCGATGCGGTCACTTTGGTGTGTGAAGTCGTTAAACTTGTTGAAATATCCGCCATAGCTACCGCCATACGTCACATTGGGATCCTCGGGGTCGGGGGCGATATACCCGCTCTCCCCACCGGCTACCGGAGCCCAGTCTCGTTCAGTGATTCCGCTGCCGGCCGTTCTGCTTAAAATACCAACGGTACTGTTATCCTGCTGTGCACCATAAATTCTGTAGGGGAACTGATTATCGGTAATAACCTGATAGAATTGGGCGGTGGCATATTTATAATAGGATGACCAGCTTTCGCCGCCATTATAGGATACCTGCCCGCCGCCATCATCAGCAACAACCATTCGGTTTCCATCATCAGGAGAAATCCACAGATCGTGGTGATCTCCATGGGGAGTGCCTATCCGTTCAAAGGATTCGCCGCCATCAGTAGATTTAAAGAAACCGACGTTCAGTACATATACTTCATCTTCATGGTTTGTGCCGGCAACAACATGCGTGTAATACCAGGCACGCTGGCGCAGGTTGCGATCGGCCGTAGTGCGTGACCATGTCTCGCCACCGTCATCGGATTTAAATAGTCCGCCATTTTCATTTTCGATGATGGTCCAGACCCGGTCTGAATTTAAAGGAGAGACAGCAACACCGATCTTTCCGGACAATCCCTTCGGCAAGCCCGGACGATTTGATATATATTCCCAGTTTTCACCGCCATCGGTACTTTTGTATAGGCCACTTCCTTCACCGCCACTCGACATTTCCCAGGGATTTCTATAGGCTTCCCAGAGAGTAGCATACAAAACACGGGGATTATTTGGATCTATTTCAATATCAACAGCACCGGTATGTTCGTTATGATAAAGTACACGCTCCCAGTTTTTCCCTCCATCAGTTGTCTTAAAAACACCTCTTTCCGTGTTTCCATCGTTGCCAAAAGCGTGGCCCAAAACAGCTACCCATGCAATATCTTCATCTCTTGGATGTACTACAATTTCGCCTATAAAATGGGAATCGCCGAGCCCGATATGTTCCCATGTCTTTCCGCCATCTACTGTACGGTACATTCCGTCACCGGCAGACATATTCCCCCGGATGCAAGTCTCACCCATTCCCGCATAAATGACGTTTGCGTTGGATGGAGCAACGGAGATAGCGCCAACCGAGCCTGTTTTGAAATACCCGTCCGATATATTAACCCAGTTTATTCCGCCATCAGTAGTTTTATAAACACCCCCTCCGGTAAAGCCGGTGTAGTAGGTGTGCGGCTGATCTGCATGTCCCGCAACGGCTACAGAGCGGCCGCCACGGAATGGGCCGATATTACGGTACTCTAACTCCTGAAAATGTGTGTGCTCATAGTCAGGATTTGCTATGTCTTCTCCATGTCCGAATATCTGTGCCCGGGCTGTGGTTGTATGTCCAAAGAGAAACAGGGATGCTGCAAACATGAAAAGAAATGAATAGAACGTTGATTTTTGATAGCTGTATGACATCATACTTTGACTTTATTAAATATTGGTTTGGCGCAATTTTTAAATGTATTAAAAATAAAATGGATTGCGCGTAAAAAAATGTGAACGGATTTTCATGGGTCATAAAAATTAAAATGAGCATGCAGAACCAGGTATCCGGAGTGCAAGAGGTTCATTCGATAATTTAAATTAATGGGTAAACTGCATTTTCCTGCAAATTCAAAAAAGGATAATCCTTATTATTGCGATGCGGTCAATAAAAACAAATGTCAAAAGCCTCCATAAAATGATGCGATTTCTGCCTGCTTATACTCTTTTACTACTGACACTCCTCTCTTGTTCACCTCAAACAGAAAATTCAACAGTGTCTCCTTTTGACGGCCCAAATCCCTGGCCGGATATCCGGCAGGAGCGTATTCAAACATTGCTTCCAGTGGCCATGGAGCGATCAGGCACCGATGCATGGGCTGTGCTCTGCCGTTCAAATAATAATGATCCGCTTGCCAGGCACATTGGCTGCGAAAATGCAGTCTCGCCCGCAGTCTTTCTTTTTGAGCTCAGAGATGGATCCGTCTATTCAACCGTGTTTACACCTCCCGGTGAGGCCGCAGCACTGCAGGATATTGCCCTTCACGACAGTATTGCCGTTGTAAATCGAACACCGGGGGCGCTGGTCGAGGCTGCTAACTACATCAATCAAAATGTTACAGGTGTCCTGGCACTGAATTTTAGTGAGAATAATGAAATTGCTGACGGACTCAGTCATAGCCAGTTTGTTCGATTCACTGAGATGCTTATTCAGCCGGTTAAGAATAATATGATGTCATCTGAAGAGCTTGTATTTGAATGGCTGTCAGTTAAGCTGCCGGCAGAGATAGAAATAATGAGGAAAGCAGCTCAAATTACAGCAGAATGGCAGCGAGAGGCCTATGCACAGGTTATTCCGAACCAAACTACAGACCGGGATGTCGCCGATTTTCTGGAAGCAAAGATGAGAGAACTGGGAGTGCAGGATGCCTGGTCGCCTGATCAGAATCCGGCGGTAAATTCGGGGCCGGATCGTGGGCATGCCCACCCAACGGAACGCATTATCCAGCCGGGAGATGTAATTCAGATCGATTTTGGCATTAAAGTATACGACATATGGGTGACAGACATCCAGCGGTTTGCGTATGTGCTGGCCCCGGGCGAAACTGAGGCTCCTGAAGATATTCAGCGCTATTGGGATGTGGCCCGTGATGGCAGCCGTATGGTGTATGAAGTGCTGCAGCCGGGAATTACGGGCCTTGAGGCGGACAGGGTACAGCGGGAGTGGATGGCGGAAAACGGGTCTCAAAATGTAATGTGGAATACAGGGCACCCCGTTGGATATGTGGCACACGATGTGGGGCCAAGCCTGGGTGGTGCTCAGGAAGGAAGAGATCCCTATCCCACAGCGTTTGAGGAGCTTCGGGTTGGTAACGTTTTTGCCTACGACGGGTTTTACAAGTGGAATATTGAAGGCGGCACCAAAACGATCTCCGTAGAAGAGATGGTGGCCATCACCGAAAATGGAGCCGAATATTTAACGGAGCCTCAGGGAGAGTTGATTTTAATTTTGTCTGATTAACATCCTGCTTCTCAGCGGTGATCAATTCATGGAAATCTCTTGAGCCGGGTTTCTCAACAAAAGATTTCAATAGAAAAAGGAGATCCTTTCTTCTGGTTCAATTGGTGCGTGTCATTCTGAGACTCAGACAGTGGTTTTGTGTGTGGGTCGAAGAATCTCCAGATTCTTATCAATAACATAGTCAACGTTGTTTCTTTACAAGGTATGTTCACTCTATAGAAGAGTGTAGGAACCAAATAGGATATTCAATCCGCTTTTTCGGTTTCCACTTATAAAGTTATACAATATATTGATATTAATTAGTTTATGTGTTGTTGAGTAAAATTTTGGGGTAACTCCACATAACAAACCCAAATCGAGTAGTTGTCTGCAATCAACGGAAGTGCACAATGCGATGCTTAAGCGGTTACGGATCTATCCATTAAACAGTTCGAAGAGCATCCGATTGAATCCAGCCGTACATGCCGTTTTCAAGACGTACGTAGTACCATCCGGCTTCTGTTTCACTTTCTTTATAATCTACCTGCATGGTATATCCCTCGTAAGCGGTGCTAACAACGGCCGAGGTGTCAGAGGGTTGCTGGTAAACAGCTTCTTGCCTGTCAACCATTACTGCGGTATCGTAACGTGCAGCTCTGTAGGTGATAATGGATATAAGTATAAACAGCGCGACCGTTACTCCAAAAGAGATATAACTGCTTAATCTGAAAAAACGTCTTAAATCTGCCCGGAACCATGAACCAATAAGCAGCATGGTACCTGCATAGAGAAAGAAGAGTGCAGTGAGAGATAGCCATGTAGTGCCAAATGCCTGTTCAATGCTGCCCAAAAAGCGAATCCAGGGCAGCTGAGGAAGGACCGCCGACTGTCGGGGGAATCTCTCGTTTACAAATTCCAGGGCATTTGTTGCCCGTTCTGACGTTTCGGGAAAATCGCTGGCTTTTAGAAACGAGTACTTAGCCATACCCAGAGAGTCGAGCTGCATATAGCTGATACCAAGGTTTAACCATAAAGCTCCCGACTCATATCCATCCCGGTTAATCGATTGATAGGCCTCAATGGCTTCTGCGAACTCACCGCTTTCGAGTAAGGTGTTAGCTTCCTCAAATTGCAATTGCTGCGAGGCCGCATCAACCCAAATAAGAGAGCACAGCGCAAAGAAAAAGATGGCGAACAGGTTTCTCATTCCAGCTCTTCTTTTAATTGTTTATACAGGTTTTCTGATTTGATAATGTCGCTGCGAAAATCGGTCGGGTCTCCGGTGGGGGCGTAGCTAATAGTTGCACATTTGTCGAGCAGCTTTCGTAACTCGGCCCGGGTGCTCTCTGAAATTCCCTGCTCAGATACTTTTTGAAGTATTTCCCGGTCGGAAAGCCCGGCTTCCGGCAGGGCAAGTTTATCAGAGATATATCCAGTTATGGCTTTGTGAAGGGTGTTGTAGATCGGTTTTGCGTCACCGCCATCAACGAGAGTGCGTGCTTCATGGAAAAGCTCTTCTGCGTTCTGATCTGCAAAGTGCAGCCGGGCAAACTCTTTATCACCCTGTATACGGCTGAGTAGCCGTCTGTTTCGCAATGCAAAAACAAAAATAGCTGCCGGCAAGATCAACAAAAACCAGAACCAGACTTTTATAAAGGGATTGAACGGGGTATTTGTTGACGTATTCCAGCTTGCGAGTCCGGTTACGGGCTGAAGCCGAAACGGTGATGAACTGTTACTGCCCGCAGCTACCTGTTCTCCGGGAACTACCTCAAAGGGTAGCGCCGAAAGGGTGACAATATCGTAACGGTTGCGGCTGGGGTTAAAGATGGCAACCCTGGATGAGGGAATCCGGTAGCGGCCGGGAGCTCTTGCAGAAATTAGCTCGGAAAAGGTTTTGCTGCCTCTTATTGTGAGTCCCCGCCGCTCTATGTTGCTGGTTTCCTGCGGAGTGTAGCGTTCAAGTCCATCCGGAAGTGTATATTCCGGTCGCCGAACCAGGGGAATATTGCCGGTGCCCTCCACCGTTGTAACCAGTTCAACGGTTTCACCGGTTTCTATTCTGTTTGATGAAAGTCTGCGTTCAATTTGTAAATCTCCCACAGCGTTAATTCCCAGTGCATTTTGGAGGTCCGGGATATCCTGAACGCTGAGTGTTAAAGGTTCCGATTCCAAAGATAAGCGCCGCTGGTTGGCACCCGAACCAAAAAAGCTTCCAAACGGATCATTTCTTGAGGGTTCTTTGCGCACTCCAACATTCATGCTAAACTCAGACAGGGACAATTCCCCGCTCCGGGTAGGAAAAAGTGCATACCTCATCAGAGCAGCTTTGCGGTAACGAACTCCGTTCAGAATTGTTGATTCGGCCTGTGGCTGACGAATATTTTCCAGCTCTTCTTTCCAAAACCCGTCAGTTCTCCATCCGCTTGCCGGCTGAAAGGAGGAAACTTCAATTCCCTGTTTGAAATATAAAATGATACTGGCTACAATTTGTTCACCAATAACAGGGGTTTCTGTGTTCAGGTCGAGCTCCAGAAAGATGTCGGGCATCTGGCGGTTGCCGTTCTGAGACATCTGTCCGCGCTCAAGAATTTCGATGTCTATAGGTTTAGTTGTGTACTCATCATCACCAATATTCACTGTAATGGGCGGAATAGTAAATGTGCCGGTAGAGCGGGCAACATACGAAAAAGAGTATGCGATGGATGTTGTGGTTCGTCCGTTTACAATGGAAATGCTGGTACTGCGCGAGGGTGTTGATGAGAGGAGTCTTGCGGACGGAATGTCGGGTGGCTCCGGTAGCGCCACATCCCTCATGGCAGAGCCGGTAATTTCGATTTGAAGGGTAAACTGTTCGCCGGTAAAAATCTTGTTTTCAGATACCGTAGACTGCACGGTAAAATCCTGTGCGAACCCAACAGATGGAGTTACTGCACAGAATAGAATAATCAGAAAAAAAAGATACTGAAGAGACTGATTACCAATCTTTTTCATTGCCGGACTGAGCTTGTGTAGATTCTTTTTTTCTGTTTTCGAGAAGTTCGCGTTCGAGCTGTTTTAGTGCATCCAAAATGTTTTCGGCCTCTTCTTCTGTCATATCAATCGGTATCGGCTGTTGTTGATCTTCACCCTGTTGATCCTGAGGGTTTTGCTGTTGATTATCGTTCTGGGGCTGGTTTTGGTCCTGATTTTGCTGATTCTGATCGTTTTGCGAGTTCTGATTCTCCTCGTTTTCCTGATCCTGGTTCTGATCTGAATCGGACTGCTGCTCATTTTCCTGCTGTTCTTGCTGTTTTCTGAGCGCAAGTTCATAATTGTGTCGTGCATCCTCATCATCAGGGTTATTTTTCAGGGCCTCTCTGAAGTAGTTCAGCGCCTGATCGTACTGTTCCATATCGGTAAGCATTTTACCCGTATTGTAGTCGGCCATGGATTCATCAGCAGGATTTTCAACAAGCGATTTATACCGGCTGTACGCTGCTTCGGCCTGTTCTGCGTTCCCCATCTTTGCAAGTGCATTCCCCAGGTTAAAGTGAAGTTTAGGGTTCTCGGGATCTTCTGCTATAGCGGCTCTGTAAAGCTCGGCAGCTTCTTCATAGTTGCCGTTTTCATATGCCTGATTTGCTTTACGGGCATCATTCAGGGATGCACCTGTCAACAAAAAGAATGCGAGCAAGAGAGCAAATAATTTCATGTTCTCAGATAAATGATTTTATGCAATGTTCAAAAAAAATAACGTTGAGCAGAACTGCAGAGTATGCGTTAATTTTCATCATTTGCGAGGGCAAGGGTTTCATCATCCATCTTCAAATTGGTGAAAATATTGGATACATCATCGTTATCATCGAAGAGATCCATAAGCTTCAGGTTTTTTTTCGCTGTTTCCGGGTCAGCAGCAACTTCCGTCATGGGAATACGGACGAGTTCGGCAGATTCAATTTCGTATCCCTGCTCCTCCAGAGTCTTGCGGATGTCGATCAGGTCTTCGCGCGAGGTTGTAATGCCAAAAAAGTCATCGGTCGCCTCTACATCTTCAGCACCGGCTTCTATCGCCTCAAGCATAAACTCCTCTTCATCGTGATCGTCTTTTTTAACCTGTATCGACCCCTTTTGGTCAAACAGGTAGCCCACAGAGCCATCGGTTCCAAGATTGCCACCATGTTTGGTGAAAAGATGCCTGATTTCGCCTACGGTGCGGTTCAGGTTATTGCTTGTAGCTTCAATAAAATAGGCAATCCCACCCGGTCCATAGCCTTCGTACGTTACCTCTTCGTAATTCGCTGAGCCGTCGTCGAGCTCCCCGGTTCCTTTCTTTATAGCGCGCTCAATATTGTCTTTCGGCAGGTTTACAGATTTGGCATTCTCTATCGCTAGAGAGAGCCGCGGGTTCGTGTCGGGATCACCACCGCCTTCCCGCGCAGCCACTGTAATTTCACGAATATGCTTGGTGAAGGCCTTGGATCGCTTTGCATCCTCTTTTGCCTTCTTGTGCTTAATGTTCGCCCATTTCGAATGTCCTGCCATAAATCGTTCTTTAACCGGTGTATGTTTAATTTGCTAGGATTTAAATATAACGGAAATGACAATTTTCACCTAACGCTTGCCCATTGTTCGTCCCGTTTTATTCGAGCCGGCAGTTTTTTGCATGAATATTCCTCATTTAACGTACATATTCATTGTAATCCTCTTTGTATAAAAATACATTGCAGTACGAGTATTTTGATATACAAATGGAGATCTTTTATGATGATGCGAAAGAGTTTTACATGGGGTGCTGTCCTGATCTTGATCTTTTTAGGAATATCGTGCACACAAAGCTGTTCCCGACTGCAAACACTGCTCGAGAACAGTACCGGTCAGCAGGATGATGCGGATTCGTCGGATAATTCGGAACAACCTGGTAATGTTATTCTGGAACAAGAGGCAAATTTTAAGGCATTTCTCCAAGATGTTCAGAACATGAGGCGCAGCAGGATTGAGAACATGAGCGATTCTGATTTAAGAGAGTTTAGTGCCCCTCTGTTGGCTCTGACAGAGGATGCTGCGCTGTTGAGCAGCCAGGTATTGATAGATCTGAACAGAAACCATCAAAAATCTGCGCGGGAGATCCGAAATATGAACAGTGAAGAGTATCACCGCTGGGGCAGAGATGTGGAGGAAACGATTGCAGCCGGTCGTGATGATGAATCGGTAAGGAAATTGAGCCCCGATGAGCTGAGAAATATTCTTTTGAATATACGGGAAGCTCCGGCTTCTGATGACGTCTGCAGCTCCCTGTTTAATAAAGCGGGCAAATCTTTGTATTTGTCGCCGGGAGAAAATGTGAATGCTGCAAATACAGTTTGCCCTGAAGGAACGGTTTTTGTACTGCTCCCGGGTTTTTATACGCTGGCAGCTGTAGAATCGTCCAAAACGAACAATAGCTGGGCCGGTGTTGGGCGTGTTGTTTTTGAGGGACAACTGACGGTAGGTCGAGCCTTTAGCGGCGGATTAAACGGCAACACGGTTCGGGGGCTGGAAATAAACAATTATAATGATTTTGGAATTTATTCATCAGGCCTGGAAGACCTGGTAGTGAAAGATGTGGACTTTAATGTGATTGCTGTGGATAAAAACGGACAGTCTCGTGGTGCAGTTATGCTTTTCGATGCAGAGAATATAGAAATAACAGATTCGCAATTTTCAAATGTGGCTTCATCCGTACGCTTCGTAAGCAGCCGCGGCCCGCTGCGTGTTGAAGCAAACAGCGCATTAAATAGTGGTAGAAACTTTTTTCAGTGTGATAAATGCAGTGGAGGGGGTATTCGAATCAATAGAAACTCCATGGAGCGTGAGCAACAGGTGGGAACCCAGCCACTGGAGGATTGGATCAATATTTACCAGTCGAATGGCCTTGCCGATGATCCGATCCAGGTTAATTACAATCGTGCTCGCGGTCACAGTGAGTCGAAAAGTGGCTCATTTATCATGCTTGGAGATGACGGAGGGTCGCATCAGCTTGCCAGGGGAAATATCGGTGTTAATCCCGGTCAGGTGGGTATCGGCATCGCGGGCGGAAGCCACATAAGGGTTGAAAATAATAAGATGTTCAGCGAGGCGTGGGAAGGAAGTAATGTGGCATTCTACTCTGCCCGCTATTCTGAAGAGTGCGGGAATCACGTGTTTGCGGAATCGGGGAATGTTGCCCACTGGAGAAGCAGCACAGGACGGCTTAATCGTTCCTGGACCGACGAGAATTGTGGCACCACTATGGGGCAAATACGCTCGAGAGTTGCGGAGGACCTTACAATGAGTGCCGAAATCTGGGATGAGTGGCAGCCGTAAATCAAGCCGTCTAAAATTGAATCAAATAAAACGAATTTGAGTCTGCTGTGGTTTACAATGATGTTATATTTATATAGTACAGTTTGGTTACCTTAATAAGGTTTAAGAAAGAGTAGAAATATTGTAATCGGGATCACGTATGAACATCGGAATAGTTTGTTATCCAACATTTGGCGGCAGTGGTGTTGTTGCTACGGAACTTGCAAAGGGCCTTGCAAACAGAGGACATAATTTGCACATTTTAAGCTATTCGAGGCCGGCGCGCCTCGACTCTTTCCGAACGGATATTGCCTATCATGAAGTGGATTTAAGCTCATATCCACTTTTTGAATATCCGCCATATGATCTCGCGCTGGCCAACATGATGGCTAACCTGATACAGTTTGAGAATCTGGATATTCTTCATGTTCATTACGCTATTCCTCACGCAACCAGCGCATA
>DATGBT010000095.1:0-3236 GCA_035312505.1 Balneolaceae bacterium
CCCGTTAATCACTATGATGTCCATCATTTGTCCATTGCCATCAATAAAGCCGGGGTTGGCAATGAAAAATACACCAAAAACAAGAACCAGTGTGCCGATGGCTTCCGTCATAAAGTTCGATCCGTAGTTTCGAATTTCAGGCGCTGTACAGTGAACGGCGAGTTTTGCACCACCATCTGTTGTTGCCGCAAAGTGATCTTTATATGCGAGCCATACCAGGAAAGCACCCAAGGCAGCTCCCAGCATTTGAGCGAGGATGTAAGGGAGTACCAATCCCCATTGGAAAAGGCCTGCGGCTGCAAGTCCCACGGTAACGGCTGGATTAATATGCGCGCCACTAAACTGGCCTACCACAAATACAGCCGTAAAGACCGCCATACCCCAGCCAAACGTGATCACAATCCAGCCGCTGTCGTTTCCTTTTGTTTTGTTTAGCACTACGTTTGCCACTACTCCGTTACCCAAAAGTAACAGAATGGCCGTTCCAATAAACTCACCTAATATTGGACCCATTATATTTTCCTCGTTAGTTATCTTGATAGTAACCGGCTTTTAGAACCAGTTTTTTAAAAGAGGTGATTTGTAAGAAACACCCACTTTAATTTTGTTCATGTTATCATTTGTCGTCTGCCCAGGCTATTGCTGCTCTAACTGCACGCTGCCATCCCTTAGTGAGCTCCTTAACTTTGGCCTGATCCATTTGAGGTTCAAATTGATTCTCTACCTGCCACTGCTTACGTATCTCTTCGATATTATCCCAAAAACCAACTGCGAGTCCGGCCAGGTAAGCTGCCCCCAGTGCGGTTGTCTCCGTTATTTTCGGCCTGATAACCGGTACCTCAAGCAGATCGCTCTGAAACTGCATTAAGGTATTATTTACCGTTGCGCCTCCATCCACCCGAAGTTCTTTAATGTCAATCCCAGAGTCGGCGTTCATTGCGGTTAACAGATCTGTAACCTGGTAGGCTATCGATTCCTGAGCTGCCCGGGCCAAATGTGCTCTGTTTGTACCCCTGGTAATTCCAACCAGTGTTCCTCTAGCGTGCTGATTCCAGTGCGGAGCACCCAAACCTGCAAATGCCGGAACAAGGTATACCCCATCCGAGTCTTCTACTTTATTAGCAAAATATTCAATGTCTTTTGCTTCCTGAATAATGCTCATCTCATCACGCAGCCACTGAACCACAGCTCCTGCAATAAAAACAGATCCCTCGAGCGCATATTGAGTTTTTCCATTCACTTTCCAGGCAACGGTTGTGAGTAGGTTATTCTCCGATTTTATTGGTTTGTCACCGATATTCATCAGCATAAAGCAACCCGTACCATACGTATTTTTTACCATTCCTTTTTCAGTACACATCTGTCCGAAAAGGGCTGCCTGCTGGTCACCGGCGATTCCGGCAATCGGAATTTTACTTGCAAAAAGGGTTGTTTTGGTATGTGCATATACCTCGCTGGACTGTTTCACTGCCGGAAGCAGGCTCTTGGGAATATCCATGAGCTCAAGGATATCATCGTCCCACTCCATATCGTTGATATTAAAAAGAAGGGTTCTCGACGCGTTGGTTACGTCGGTAACGTGTGTTTCGCCCTGGGTAAAATTCCATATCAGCCAGGAATCGATCGTTCCAAAAGCGAGCTCTCCTTTCTCTGCTTTTTCTCTTGCTCCTTCAACATTATCGAGAATCCATTTTACCTTTGTACCGGAAAAATAGGCATCCAGAACCAAGCCGGTTTTATCCTGAATCATTTCAGCGTGCCCATCTGCTTTTAATTGGTCGCAGTAGTCTGATGTTCGCCTGTCCTGCCAAACAATAGCATTGTAAACCGGTTTGCCGGTATTTCTATCCCAAATAACAGTAGTCTCCCGCTGATTTGTGATTCCAATACCCGCGATTGAGGTTCCGTTCACACCTGCTGATGCCACTGCTTCTGCGGATACCCCTGCCTGAGTTGACCATATTTCCTGTGCATCGTGCTCAACCCATCCGGCTTTTGGATAGATTTGGCGAAATTCTTTCTGAGCCACCGAAACAATTGATCCATTCTTGTCGAACAGCATTGCCCGTGAACTTGTGGTTCCCTGGTCGAGTGCTAAAATATATTTTTCCATAGGTACGATAGTTTGATTAATGGTTTTTTTGTAGTGATTATGCTTGTTGAGGTTCATACTTTTCAAGAAGATATTGGTTTGCCAGCTTCGTAAAAGCATCTACCTGATTTTTTGCCCACTCAGTATCTTTTCCAAGCTCCCTGCTCATCAAATCTGCAACTTCGGGAGCCATATCGATTGCGGCTCTTGCATCCAGGAACAACATTCGAATCCTTCTGGCAAGAAAATCTTCTATGGTTCGGGCCATCTCGTTCTTCACAGCCCATATCACTTCGGCTTTAACATGCTGGTAATCTTCATGAAGTTTATCCTGCAGGGCAGGCTCCTTCTTCATTAATTTCTTAATCTCCTCCATATCAGACCCATAAAAATAGTGGGGATCATTAAAATCAACGCTCTCTTTGGCCCCATGTACCGGCAGCTTTTCGGAAGCGCTTTTTACCTTTGGTAATTTAGCAATCGTAATCGCCTTGTCAACAGTATCTTCACCCATTTTTCTAAACGTTGTCCATTTACCGCCTGTAATGGTAATCAGCCCGGTATCAGATACCATTACTTTATGACTTCTGGATATCTCTTTCGTTTTCTGAGAATCTCCCTGTGGTGCAGCCAGAGGGCGTAAACCTGCAAACACACTTTTTACATCAGACCGGGTTGGTTTTTTTGTTAAATATTTATCAGCTGTATGTAAGATAAAGTCAATTTCTTTCTCCAGAGCAGTTGGTTCCAGACTATGCTCATTCAGTGGCGTGTCGGTTGTGCCAACCACCACTTTGTTGTGCCATGGTACAGCAAACAGTACCCGGCCATCATCTGTTTTAGGAATCATGATAGCATCATTACCCGGGAGGAATTCTCGTTCGAGCACAATATGCACTCCCTGGCTTGGACGTACAATATTTTTATGATCGGGCTGATCCATCGATAAAATTTCATCTACAAAAACACCCGTCGCATTTATCACTGCTTTACCATTAATTGAATACTCTTTGCCGCTCTCATTATCTACAGCCTGCACACCAGCCACTTTTCCATTTTTTTTGATGAGCCCTGTTACTTCCAGGTAGTTCAGAACGCCGCCACCCTGTTCAGAGATGGTTTGTGCTACATTCACGGCAAGCCT
>DATGBT010000096.1:0-3187 GCA_035312505.1 Balneolaceae bacterium
AAAGCAATAAATCATTGATAATTTGTGCGGATCGGAATTGTTTGCAAATATGCAACGCAAAAAACTCATTTCAGGTTATGAAGCCAGTCAAAATAATGAACCATAATTGATACGAAATGCCGGAAGGTCCTGAGATACACAGAGAAGCAGATAAAATCAGAAAGGCAATCGAAGACAGTCAAATCAGGTATGTCTACTACTACCACGATCATCTGAAAGATTTTGAGAAAGAGCTTGCTGACAAATGGGTAGAAAATGTAGAGGCGTTTGGCAAAGGGTTGGTGATCACGTTTGATGATGACTATCACATGTACAGTCATAACCAGCTTTACGGACGATGGTATATTAAACCGGCAGGCGACTATCCCAAAACGAATCGCGAACTGCGGGCCGAACTCCGAACGGATCACAAATCAGCACTCCTTTACAGCGCAAGTGAAATTGATGTGATGGATGGTGAGTCACTCAATGAACATCCCTACCTGAAAAAACTCGGCCCCGATCTTCTGAAAGACGTGATGGTGGAACAGATTGTCGAACGGTGCAAATCAGATAAGTTTAAACGGAAGATGTTTGCTTCGTTACTGCTTGACCAAACCTTTTTGAGTGGGGTGGGCAATTACCTGAGGACCGAAATACTTTTTGATGCCCGTATCAATCCGTCAGATAAACCAAAAAATTTGTTAGACGAAAAGCTGGCAGAATTTGCGAAATCAGCCATCTCAATTACCCTCAGAGCCTACGAGACAAAAGGGCTGACCGTTAGCGAAGACATTCTATCCCAAGCCAAAAGCGCAGGCGAAAAGCATCGTCATTATCGTCACTATCTGTTTAACCGCGGTGGAAAACCGTGCAGGATATGCGGCACAGAGATTGATAAAATGAAAAAGTCAGGCCGCCGCATTTACGTCTGCAAAAGCTGTCAGAATATTTGATCAGGGAAACTAAAAACTATTCTTTTGAACTTTCCTTTAAAAGTTTTCAAAGCCTGAAATGGTAATGTGTTCAGGTTCCACTAGTAAGAATTCTTGAGTAATTGCTTATGGTAATCTATATTCATGTTAACTCTCTTAACATGAATATAGATTTTTATGGCCAGGACATACGATATGTCAAAGCGTGCTCAGAACGCAGCCCGGACGACAGACAATATTATTACAGCGACTGAAAAGCTACTTGCTGAAAAGTCATTGGAAGAAATCAGCTTAAATGAAATTGCCAAAGAAGCAAATGTAGCTGTTCAGACGGTTCTTCGACATATGAATTCCAGAGATGGGTGCTTGCAAGCTGTTGCTGAAAAAGTATATACCAGGGTTAAGAAGCAAAGAGAGATTTATAAGCCTGGAAACATTGCTGATGCTGTAGAAAACCTCATAGAACATTATGAGAGGGAAGGAAAATTAGTGCTGAATATTCTTGCACAGGAACAAAGCACAGATTCATTTGCATCAGAACTAACCACTATTGGAAGGAATTATCATCGAAATTGGGTGGAAGAGTGTTTTAGTCCTTACTTGTCAGGCAGCGGACCTGAAGTAATTGATTGCCTGGTTGTTGTGACCGACATCTATACATGGAAGCTATTGCGGCTTGACCTTGGGAGGACTCGAAACGCGACTAAAAATGCAGTTCTAAAAATGGTAAATGATATAAAGGAGGCCTCATGAAAACCGCATTAATTTACACGTCACCCGCATGTGGACACTTATATCCCATGATGGATGTTGCAATTGAGCTAAGGAGTAAAGGATATGATGTTATTGTTCAAACCCTTAGCGGCGAAACGGACCATGTTGAAAATGAAGAGATCAAACACCTTTCGATTAATTCAGAGATAGAATCACTAAAGCTTAAAGATTACAGAGAAAATAACCCGTTTGCCCAAATTAAATCTTCGTTCAGCAGCTGGTTGTCCAGGGCTCCTTTTGAGATAGAGGATCTCAAGAAGAGCTATAGTCAATACAATCCTGATCTCTTAATTGTCGATGCGAATACTTGGGGCGCCGGTGCTTTTGCTGAAGCCCAAAACAGACCGTGGGTCATGTTCATGCCATACTGTCTCCCAATTCCTTCACCAGATACACCGGCTTTTGGCCCGGGCTTTCCACCACCGGTCAATGCCTTACACCGCCTCCGTGATCGCGTCTTTAATGGAATTGTTCAAAGATACTTAAAAGGAATAGTGGAAAAGTTGAATGAATTACGCTCTGAGCTGCAAGTATCTCAATTGAATACGTTTAGCGATATATATTATAAGCCAGACCTTTTAATCTATAGAACTGCTGAACCGTTTGAATATGCACGTAGGCATTGGCCTGAGAACATATTAACTGTAGGGCCGGGGCTATGGGCGCCACCTGGTAGGAAACCGAAGTGGATAAATGATCTGCCATCACCAAAGATTCTGATTAGTTTATCTACTGAATTGCAAAATGACGGAGCGATTATTGAAACAGCACTTCGTGCATTAGCAGATGAAAAAGGAAGTGTAATTGTAACTACATCTGCTATGGATCCCGAAAATTTTGAGGTACCCCATCAAAATGTACACATTACAAGGTTTCTTCCACATGCTCAGGTTATTCCGGATATGGATCTGGTTATTACCCACGGAGGTATGGGGACTACTCAACGGGCATTGGCTTCGGGAGTCCCGGTTTGTGTAATTCCATGGGGCAGGGATCAAAGTGAAACAGGCAGAAGGGTGGAATTGAGTGGATGCGGCACAATGCTTCCAAAAAGTAAGCTCAGTGAGAAACGATTAAAGAGTGCAATAGATGAAGCAATAGGCCGTAAAGAGGAAGCAAATATGATTGCTCAAGCTTTTAAAAAAGCAGGTGGTGCAAAGCGAGCCGTTGAGGCTATCGATAATTTAATGCCTGCGGCTGTTTGAACAACACACTCGGCAAAATGTGAATGAAGGATAAACCGACAAAATCAGGTCAAACATCCTGAGAAATAAATTGATTATCCAGTCGGCCTAACATGAAGTGGTATTGGCGTGCCAATGACTTCGGCTACTGCCCTCAGTAACTCAAGTTCTTCAAGAGCAAGTGTGTCGTCTGACATCACACAGTGAACCATGCTTTTCATTAGATAGCGCTTCACAGGATTAGCTGATTTTGAAAACTCCTGAAGGGCTACATTAATATCATCAAACGAAAACTCATCTTCATTCAAAAACTCT
>DATGBT010000097.1:0-24053 GCA_035312505.1 Balneolaceae bacterium
TGAAACCGAAACCTTTTTCAGCGTCAAACCACTTTACTGTTCCTTGTTTATTCATTGTATTACTTGTATTGGTATTGTATTAGGTACTCAAGAAAAGATTCGATAGAGAAGAATTGTTGTTACGCGCATCATTCAAGAGAAAGGCTTCACTCGAGCATTGTTATTATGTTGCTCTAAACATAAGGGAAATGTTATCCAATTCCTATTAAGAGACGTTTTTTTTAATAATCATCCTGCCCATTGCTTGTTACTGCTCAACACGTTTCTCCGGTATCCGGATCCAGATAGCATGCATCTCCAGAGAGGGAACGCTGCCAGCGAAGTTCCTCTTCAAGCTGATATAGCCACTCCTCAATAGCCTGCTTTCCCTTAATTTTTTTTTCACTTTCAATAATGAACACCTCCGTTTCAATTTCTTCAGGAAGTTCTTCTGTTTCATAAGAAATAACCAGATCGTTCAGCTTCTGATCTACTTCATTTCCAAATTCTGAATTTCGTTTCTTGTAAAGTGTAATCATGATTATATAAATCGCTACTAATTTGTACTAATTAAATGATGAACTGTAAAAAGATATTAAGTTAACACCGTGTATTGGTAAAATATATCTTGGAATTCCCATTTAAAACTTCACCAACCGGTGTTTTTAGCATCGTTTATCATGCAAAAGAACTCTGTATCTGCCAGTAGAAATAATTTAAAATTACGTTTGCTTTATTCCATTTAAAACTTGCATTTTGATCAATATGAACTAAATTACAGCACATTTCAAATACGGATAACTAACTAACCGGTACAATTTTATTGGCTTTCATTTTATCATAGTAATAATTCTGACAGCCACTGATTTTATTAAGAAATTCCATGGAGGATGATTAAATAATGAAAGAGTATGTGATAGGGATAGATATAGGCGGAACATTTACAAAGACCGGATTCGTTGACCGGGAAGGAAATATTTTAGCCGAAAACTCAACTCCCACAGACCCATTTGACAGCGTAGATGTCTACCTGTACAATCTTGTGAAAGAACTGAAGGAGGCTGAAAAGCAACTTGAGGAACCTTATAGAATTGTCGGTATTGGAATTGGAGCTCCAAACGGCAACTATCATAAAGGGACCATCGAACAGGCAACAAATCTTAAATGGAAAGGGATTATTCCCTTCACAGATATGATGAAGGAGCATTATGATCTTCCAATAAAACTTACCAATGATGCCAATGCCGCCGCACTTGGAGAAAAAGTTTACGGAGGAGCAAAAAATCTAGATAATTTCGTAATGATTACGCTCGGAACCGGATTAGGCAGCGGTATTGTGGTAAATGGAGATCTCGTTTACGGACACGATGGTTTTGCCGGTGAACAGGGCCACGTAAATGTTGTTGAAAACGGAAGATTATGTGGATGTGGCAACTACGGCTGTCTCGAAACCTACGCATCGGCACCGGGTATTAAGCGTACGGTATTTGAACTTCTGGCCAAAGATACCGAAGGATCCGAACTTGTTAATTATACATTTGCACAGCTGGACTCTGAAGCCATCTTTAATGCGGCCAAGAAAAATGATCCTATTGCTCTGAAAGCTTTCGAAGAAACCGGAAAAACATTGGGGAAACACCTCGCTGATACCGTCGCTTTATTCAGTCCTTCGGCTATATTTGTGTTCGGCGGATTAGCGAAAGCCGGTGATTATATAATAAAACCAACCAAAAAATGGATGGAGCATTTTGTAATGGGCCTGTTCAAGAACAAAGTTAAAATTTTGCCTTCTAAACTTATTGGTAAAAATGTTGCCGTTTTAGGAGCAAGTGCTTTGATCTGGAACGAACTAGATAAATAGCATTTCAGTCCATGCAGATTCAAAATCTTTTTCACCATTTAAGCTGTAAGATTAATTAACCAAAACAATTATGCCTAACCAAGATAACAATACCCTGAAGGTGGGAATGGTTTTCATTTCCATCATATTTTTCATTTTCGGGTTTGTCACAACGTTTATTATTACGCTAAGTGACCCCGTGATGGAAGCTTTTGACCTGAGTTACACCGAAGCGTTTCTGGTGAATTCAGCATTTTTTATTTCATATGCGATCTTTTCCATTCCTTCCGGATCGGTTGTTAAAAAAATCGGATACAAAAACTCAATCGTTGTCGGCCTGCTGATTTATGCTGTTGCAGGATTTTTGTTTTATCCGGCAATTGGTTTGGAATCGTACGTTTTCTTTTTGGGTGCTATTTTTATCCTTTCTTTGGGAACCGTTTTATTACAAACTGCCGCAAACCCATACGTAACGGAACTGGGCCCGGAAGAAACCGCTTCAGGACGTTTAAATCTGACTCAGTCTTTGAACTCCATTGCAACCTGGCTTGCACCGCTTTTCATTGTGGCACTTATCATTCCCGAAGAGGTTATAAATGATGCCGTTGGTGAAATAATGGAACAGGCTACGGTACAACCGGGCGATCTGCTTCTGCCTTTCATGATCATTGGTGGAGTAACTTTGGTAATTGCTGTTGCCGTAGCCCTCATTAAGTTACCGGATCTCAGCCAGGAAGGTACAGGCAACTTTTCCAGCACGTTCAAATACCGCCATATGTTACTTGGAGCTTTTGGAATTTTCTGCTACGTAGGTGCTGAAGTAAGTATAGGTACTTCAATCTCCTCATATATTGTTCAGCCCGATCTTGGCGGAGGTATCAGCCGCTCACTGGCTATTCAGTTTGTTGGATTATATTGGGCAGGTGCAATGATTGGAAGGCTTTTCGGCGCAATATCCATGTCGGATATCAAGAATGTGAAAACAAAAACCCTGATGGTGCTTGGTGTACTCGCGTGGGCATTTTTTGTTGGCTACTATACTCTCGACTGGAATTTACAAATGGCATCGATATTTCTCGGATTTGCTATTGCCAACTACGGCCTGATGCAGCTTGGTACCGGGCGCGCAAACCGAATACTTGCTATTTTTGCAGTGGCCGCCATGGTTCTTGCGATAACATCTATGTTAACGACAGGCAGACTTGCTCTCTGGACAATTGTTACCATTGGTCTTTTTAACTCGGTTATGTTTCCAAATATATTCTCCCTTGCAGTTAAAGGACTCGACCGAAGCGAGGTCAGCCTTGCGTCCGGAATTATCAACACGTTAATTGTTGGCGGAGCCATCATACCCGTGATTATGGGAGCTGTGGCCGACTATTCCAATATTCAGATTGCATTTATTGTGCCCGTTATTTGTTACGCGTACATTCTGTTTTATGCACTGATTGGCAGTCAGATCAAGCCAAAAGAAGAAGCTGCTGCTGCTGCACCGGCTACAACAACAGGCGTAGGCCCCGATCATAAAGAAGTATAATCTTTCATAGTATTTAATCGCATAGCATAGAAGGTGTGCGATTAAGTTTTGATAAAAAAATAGCCACCGCTTTTTTAACTAATTGCGGTGGCTTTTTTTGTTGAATGTTTTTAAGCTCTGTTACCTTTTAGTGGATCACAACCGGGATTCTAATCTCTTATCATTGCTGCTGATTCAATCGCTATTTCAGCCACCAGAATTACAGACGTAAACTTCCTAAACGGTTTTTACGTGCCCCTGCCAGTTTTCTTTTATCGGATCAGCCGGTACTCTGCATCGCTGCAGAAACACCGTTAATACTCAGAAACAGGGCTTTCTTCAACTCTTTAAGCTCCTCTTCATCTTCCGGTCGATCATCCCACCGGTTCAGAAGCTCTATCTGCATCAGGTTGAGGGGATAGGTGAATACATTTCTGAACTCAATGGAGTTCTGAATCACTTTACGCATATCCAGGATCTCTTCCTGCTCAGTAATCTTCAGGATAACATCCCTGGTTCTGGTAAAATCTTCCATGATCTGCTTGTGAAGCCTATCATCGCCTCTGGCAGTGTACATCTCTGATGTAAGTTTGTGAGTCCGAGCCAATTCACGCTGTGCGTTATCTACAACCGTACCAAAGAAACTCCACTCTTTATACCAGCTCTGTAGTACCTTCATCAAGTCAGGATCTTCCTCCATCATCGGCTCCAGAACGGTTCCAAGTCCGTACCATCCGGGTACATTATAACGCACCTGGGTCCAGCCAAATACCCAGGGAATTGCCCGTAAATTCTCAAACTGCAGCCCATTTTCTCCTCCCCGCGAAACCGGCCTTGATGCGATAGGCAGATTTCCAATATGCTCAACCGGCGTAATGGTCTTAAACCAGTTCCAGAACTCCTGATCATCAATAAGCTCACGGTAGGCATTCATCGAACCTTCCGAAATTTTATCCATGATAATCTCGGTTTTATCACCTTCTTTGATCTCTTTTTGTCCCTCACCAGCTGTTACGCGAACCACGGCATTCACAACCTGTTCAAGGTGTCGCCGGGTAATATCGGGAAGGGAGTAACGAAACGATATGATTTCCCCCTGTTCGGTAAATCGTATTCGTCCGGTGTTACTAATAGACGGAAGAGCAAGAATCGCCCTGTTCGACCGTCCGCCTCCACGGCCAACCGTCCCTCCCCTTCCGTGAAAGAGCCGGAAATCAACCTCACGGTCACGAAGCACTTTACCTAGTTCGAGCTGGGCTTTTTGAAGTGCCCAGTTTGCCATCCAATAGCCACCATCTTTGTTACTGTCGGAGTAACCAAGCATAATTTCCTGGAAGTTATTCCTGGCCTTCAGCTGTAAGTCGTAAATTGGATTTGTAAGAATCGTCTCCATCTGATCGGCACTCATATCCAGATCCTCAATGGTTTCAAAAAGCGGAACAACGTCAATACTGCTCTCAACCGTACCATTTTTCAGCCACCAGAGACCGGTTTCTTTTGCCAGAAGAACAACTTCCAGCATATCACTCACGCCGTGCGTCATGCTGATAATGTAACTGCCGAAGGCCCTGTCGTCCAGCTCCCGAATGGTACTGATCAGTTTAAATACCTCTAGAATTTCTTCCGTTGAATCGCTCAGTTTTTTATGGATGGGTGCCAACGGTCTTGGATTCCGAAGCTCCTGCATCAGCAGGTCTACCTTATCCTCTTCGCTGAGCGAGGCGTACCTGTCGTGTACATGTGCAGCCGAAAGCAGTTCACTTACCGCTTTTTCGTGCAGACCACTGTGCTGGCGTATATCCAGGGCAGCGAGGTGGAATCCGAATGTGTGTGCCCGAATTCTCAAATCGTTAAAGTCGCCGAACTTTGCCACCTCTTCCATTCCGTTTTCAACCAGGGAATCTGCAATAATTCGCAGGTCTTCTTCAAAATCTGATGCGGAGTAAACCGCTGAATTAAGGATCTCCTGTTCCCCGCCATTCAATGCGGAAAGCATGCTCCTCATTCGATGCATAATGTGTGTAAGTTTTCTGCGATAGGGCTCATTTTTATAATGCCTCTTATACTGATCTGATAAAGGAGCTTCTTTTTCATCTTTTTTCAGTGATTTCAGAAGCTCTTCAGAAACGGGAACAAGGCTTTGGGAAATAGAGAGATATCTTCGAACCTTCTCCAGTTCATTCAGGTAGAGCTTCAATGCACTTTTCCGATGTTCAACAAGTGTATTCCATGTTACATCACGAGTTACAAACGGATTTCCATCGCGATCGCTGCCAATCCAGGAACGATATTTGAGAATGATCGGCAAATCTGGGTTTTTGGAATACTGTTGATGAAAGGCAGACCGAATATCATCATAAAGCCGGGGAACCGTGCTCCAAATTGAATTTGTAAAGTAGAATAGGCCGTTCTCAACCTCATCAGCCACCGTAAGGCGCTCGGTTCGCACTTCATCTGTTGAAATTAAAAGTGCAATTTCATTAAGTATCTGGTACATCTTCGCCTCTTTTTCATTAGGCGTAAGATTGTGGCTGTCGAACTGACCAATCATCGACGTAATATTCTCCTGCTTGTTCAGTACACTGCGCCGTCTTGCTTCGGTTGGGTGGGCCGTAATCGTAGGCTGGATATCGAGCTTATTGAAGACATTGAGAGCATCTTCGTAACTCAACCCCTTGGTTTTGAAAAATTTGAGTGCATCTGCAATGCTTTCGGGCCGGGGGTGGTCCAGATCAATATTCTTGGCCCGATCCCGGTTTATACGGATAATTTCATGCTGTTCCAGCGAATTCACCAGGTGAAAAAAGATGGTTGTTAACCGAAGCAGGTTTTTTATTTCAGATACTTTCATATCCCCTATACGCTTCGACAATTCTTTATTGGCTTCACCATTATTCTCTTCAAACGCTCTGGCCGACAACTTCGGAAACTCAGCAGCAAGTTTTTCGAGAGATTCCTGACCACGTTTATTCAAAAAATTCTCAAGTAGCTCGGTTAAAGAAATAATGTTTTTCATTAATGGAGCACTGATCTCCGATTTCTCGGCGTAGTGTTGAATGGTTTCTTTCCAGGACATATTCTATCTGTTTATTTATTTATGGGAGACATAGATAGCCATTATTATGTTGAAAATCATTTATCATAAAGATATTGTATAATTGGAAGCGCTTTTAAGCACTGAGTGCAGATACAGAAGTCATTTACCAGCTGTTGATTTACAAAAAGGAAAAGTAAGCAGTCATTTTTAAATGATTTTGACAGCAACCGCAAAATGGGTTAATTACATTTATAAAAAGAAAAATTATGTTGAACATTTAATACCATCCCAACATCAATGAATAATTCAATATCCAGACGAAACTTCATCAAAACAACCGGATCTTTTGTTGCAGCATCCGCAATCCGATTTCCATCCATCATTATTCCAAAAAATAAAGAGAAGCTCGGTGTTGCCCTGGTGGGTTTAGGTAGCTACAGCAGGGGTCGGCTTGCACCGGGATTACAAATGACCGAACACTGTGAACTGAAAGGGATTGTAACAGGCTCTCCCGAAAAAATTCCGGATTGGCAGGAACGCTACAACATTCCAGACGGCAATGTATATAACTATGAAAATATGCATGAATTAGCCGATAATGACGAGATTGATATCGTATATGTGGTTGTTCCCACCGGGCTCCATGCAAAATATTCCATCATAGCCGCAGAAGCGGGCAAGCATGTTTGGTGCGAAAAACCGATGGCTAAAACCGTTGAGGAGTGTCAGGCTATTATTGATGCCGCCAATAAAAACCGTGTGAGTCTTTCTATTGGCTACAGACTGCATCATGAACCCAATACGCAGTCGGTTATTCGGTTTGGCAGGGAGAAAACGTATGGGGCCGTAACCAATGTAACATCGGTTGCAAGCTACGACGGGTACCATGAAGATGGGAACTGGCGAAAGAGTGCCGAACTGGGCGGCGGAGCTCTTTATGATATGGGCGTTTATCCCATCAACGCTATTCGTTACTCTACGGGCATGGAGCCTGTTGCTGTAAACGGGCGACAATATGTTGTAAGAAAAGATGTGTACAGGGAAGTGGATGAGATAAGCGACTTTGAGCTGGAATTTTCGAACGGAATGATTTGCCAGGGGCGAACCGGGTTTGGCGAATCGATGAATTACCTTAGCGTCGAAGCTACCAAAGGCTGGTACTACCTAAAGCCGATGTCGTCGTACAGCGGAGTGCAGGGAACGGTAAGTGACGGCACAGAGCTTCCCGAAGACCCCGGACACCAGCAGGCCCGCCAGATGGACGGTGAGGCCCTTGCCATCAAAGAGAGCAGATCACCGATTGTGCCTGCAGAAGAGGGAATCAATGATGTACGAATCGTGCAGGCGATTATGAAAAGCTCAAAAAGCGGACGATCGCGTATTGTACTATAACGGATTGTTATCCCATCATATTTTTTATGATGGGATTATACAACAGGCATTCTTGATTTTACCCAAGCGCCACGTCCAGCGTCATCATAATCACGAAGCCGATCATGGTAAACAAAGTGGCAATATCGGTATTACCATGCATTTGTGATTCTGGAATGAGCTCTTCAACCACTACGTAGATCATTGCACCTGCAGCGAAAGCGAGGGCAAAAGGCAATATCGGTTGTACGTAGATTACCGCCATCGCACCTACTACGGCAAATACGGGCTCAACCATCCCCGATAGCTGTCCATAGTAGAAACTTTTTCCGACTTTTGCCCCCTCTCTGCGTAACGGAACAGACACGGCAGTTCCTTCGGGTAGGTTTTGAATACCGATACCCAAAGCAAGGGCAATTGCACCCGCAATAGTAGCTGTACCCGTAGGATCAATACCTGTAGCCGCTGCACCAAAAAGCACGCCAACCGCCAGCCCCTCAGGAATATTATGGAGCGTAATTGCCAGAACCAATAGCGTAGACCTACGCCAGCTTGTAGGGACTCCCTCCGCGTCAGCTCTGGGTGAACCTATATGCAAATGAGGCAGAAATGCATCACAAACGCGCAAAAACAGTCCTCCGACTAAAAATCCTGTTGCGGCAGGCAACCAACCGATCCCCCCCATGGCTTCAGTCATCTCGATGGATGGGATGATCAGAGACCATACACTGGCTGCAATCATTACACCCGCGGCAAAGCCAAGCATGCTGTCGAGTACAGTTTGACTTACATTTTTGGTAAGAAATACAACACTTGCACCGAGGGCTGTTAATCCCCATGTGAAAAGACCTGCTAAAAATGCCTGTGAGATAGGCCCCATTTCCAGAAACCATTGTGGTAATAAATCAATCATAGCTTAATTTTCTTTGCAATTGGTTGGTCAAAAGATACAATATTTAGCCTTGACTAAAAATGGCGATTTCAGAAAAAATACGATTTCAAAAAAAACTTTACTTCCCGTAAATAGCTTGCAGACTTATGCTTATCAAAAAATGAAAAATCAAACCCGGGGGATGTATAATCTAAGCAAATCGTGTATCTTTACGCAGGAAAATTATTGGTATAACCCTTTCGATTAATCAGCCTGCTTTTGAACCATTATCAGGTTGGGTTTGTTCTCAAAACACACTTTTAAAAAACGTCTTAATAATTAAATATAGATGAAGATTTCCTTCGATACAGAGTCCTTCTCATCCCGTCATATTGGTCCAAGTCAGCAGCAAATAGACGAAATGCTTACCCTGTGTGACGCAGAATCTGTTGATCAGCTTTTAAAGGAGACCATTCCGGCTCAGATACGTCTCGATAAACCACTGAATTTACCGGAACCGCTTAGCGAAGAAGCGTATCTGGATTTTCTGAAAAATGAGATCGCTTCAAAAAATAAGATTTACTCTTCCTATATCGGAATGGGATACTACGAAACCCGAACGCCGAACGTCATTTTAAGAAACGTATTGGAAAATCCGGGCTGGTACACTGCATACACCCCCTACCAGGCAGAAATTGCACAGGGCAGGCTTGAGGCCCTGATTAACTTCCAGACAATGGTGAGTGATTTAACGGGCATGGAAATTGCCAACGCTTCACTGCTCGACGAGGGAACCGCCGCAGCCGAAGCAATCTCCATGCTGTACGGACGGCGAAAAGGGAAAAAACGAAAACAGGCAAATGTCTACTTCGTATCTGAAAACTGCCATCCGCAAACAATTTCTGTGATCGAAAACCGGATGGAGCCACTCGATATTGAAGTAAAGATTGGAAATCCAGAACAGATTGATGTAACAGATCCGGCACTTTTTGGAATTCTGGTACAGTTCCCAGATACATTTGGGAATGTAAACGACCTTTCGGGTCTGTTTGAAGCCGCCAAAGAAAATGATGTTTATGTAACGGTGGCGGCGGATCTTCTAAGCCTTACGCTGCTTACGCCTCCCGGCGAAATGGGAGCGGACGTGGTTGTCGGCACCACTCAGCGATTTGGTGTACCTATGGGATATGGCGGACCGCATGCCGCTTTTTTTGCCACACGGGAGGAGTTTAAACGACAAATCCCTGGCCGGATTATCGGTGCCACAGTTGATGCGGAAGGAAACTCTGCATTTCGGATGGCGCTTCAAACCCGCGAACAGCACATTCGCCGCGAAAAGGCAACATCCAACATATGCACTGCCCAGGTTCTTCTTGCCGTTATCTCTGGGTTTTATGCCGTTTATCACGGGCCTGCAGGCTTGAAAAAGATCGCAGCCAAAATTCACGGCCTTGCGAAACTTACAGCGAAAGGACTCGGCGAACTGGGGCTTCAGATTTCAAACGAGCACTATTTTGATACGCTGACTATTGAGAAGCTCTCAGCCAGTCAGATAAAAACACTGAAAGAAGAGTCCCGGAAAGAGAAAGTAAATTTCCGCTATCATGAAAATGGCGCAATCGGCCTTTCTTTTGATGAAGCCAAAGAGTTATCGGATGTACAGAATGTTCTTGATATTTTCGCCAGAGCCCTTGGAAGTAAGAATACTCCGGATGTTGAATCACTTTCTGATGACGTACGGGTGGAATTTCCTGAAGAACTGACCCGGAAAAGTGAATTTCTCATCCATCCTGTGTTTAACCAGTTTCATTCCGAGCATGAGATGCTTCGCTATCTGAAGAAGCTTGAAAACCGCGATCTTGATTTAACACACTCCATGATTTCGCTCGGCTCCTGCACCATGAAACTGAATGCAACCGCCGAGATGATCCCGCTCACGTGGCCGGAGTTTGGTAAAATCCATCCCTTCGTGCCCAAGAATCAGGCAGCAGGCTATCATCAGCTGTTTGATGAACTGGATGCCTGGCTGTCAGAAATTACCGGCTTTTCGAAAGTCTCCCTTCAGCCAAACTCCGGCGCACAGGGTGAATACACAGGCCTGATGACGATAAGGGGCTATCATATTGCCAATAATGACGCACAGCGTAACGTAACCATTGTTCCCTCATCCGCACACGGTACCAACCCCGCAAGCGCGGTGATGGCCGGAATGGAGGTCGTGGTTACAAAATGCGATGAAAAAGGAAATATCGACCTGGATGATCTCCGCGAAAAAGCTGAAAAATATAGCGATCGGCTTTCTGCCCTGATGGTAACGTACCCTTCAACACACGGTGTATTTGAAGAAGATATTCGTGAAATATGCGAGATTATTCACAACCACGGCGGCCTTGTGTATATGGACGGCGCCAACATGAACGCACAGATTGGATGGACGTCCCCGGCAGCCATTGGCGCTGACGTTTGTCATCTGAACCTGCACAAAACGTTCTGTATTCCGCACGGCGGCGGAGGCCCCGGCATGGGACCCATTGGCGTTAATGAAAAGCTAAAGCCTTTTCTGCCGGGCCACGATATTGTACAAACAGGCGGTGAGCAGGCGATTAAACCCGTATCTGCTGCACCCTGGGGAAGCGCGAGTATCCTTACGATTTCTCATGCCTACATTCGCATGATGGGCGCTGAAGGATTGAAACAAGCCACTGAAATCGCCATCCTGAATGCCAACTATATCAAAGACCGGCTGAAGGAACACTACCCCATTCTTTATACCGGACGGGGCGGACGATCGGCCCATGAATTTATTGTAGATCTGCGATCGTTTAAACAGAGCGCCGGAGTTGAAGCAGTTGATCTTGCCAAGCGCCTGATGGATTACGGGTTTCACGCCCCTACCATGTCGTTTCCGGTTCCCGGAACGCTGATGATTGAGCCGACCGAAAGCGAATCGAAAGAGGAGCTCGACCGGTTTTGCGACGCCATGATCGGTATCCGAAATGAGATACGCACAATTGAGGAAGGGAAGGCAGATCAGGAAAATAATCTACTGAAACACGCACCACACACCATGCGCGTGGTGATGGGAGATAAGTGGAATCGACCCTACTCACGTGAAGAGGCGGTGTTCCCCGTTCCATCTTTAAGGTTTGATAAATTCTGGCCTGCCGTAAGCCGCGTGGATGACGCCTATGGAGACCGAAACCTGGTTTGCAGCTGTTTGCCGTTAGAAGCCTACACTGAAGGACAGGAGCCTGTTTCTGAAAGTTCTGTACATCCGGCTTAGTCAGGATTACTGTTTTACAAGTTTGCAACCTGAAAAAGTACCTGCTATTCCAATTATTCGGACGAAAAAGTCAAGCTGATACCCCGGATATAGTAGTTGCTATTTTCTTGAGTTCCAATAAACTGATTTACGTTTCGGTTGCCATACGGCCGTGATTGTGACTCTGTTTTCAGAAGATTCACAAATAATTTCGCAGGAAAAGCGGTCAAGGATAATTCGTCGATCTGTTTTTGTACGTGATGTCCCTGATTTCGGGTGTGCTAATGCCTGAACGATAGCTTCTTCTTCATCAATTTGCTGATCGAGGCTATCAATAAGCTTCTTGGCTAAATCAGCTTGGTGGTTTGCGTGCAATTCCAGAGCTGATTACTGAATCTCTTTGTTAATCTGTTATTACTGAATCTCTTTGTTAATCTGTTATTATAGTTTTAAGGTCTATTTAACGACTACCCAATACATTGAATTTACGATTCAGCTCTGCACTTCGAATCATTGGCTCTTCAGCGAGTTTTTTTGCCCACAACTTTTCTTCACCGACTGGAACACCAATTAATGCAAATCGCAGATTCTCATAATACTTTTCCCATTCAAGTTGAAGTTCTTCAATTCTTTGTTTTACAGCGGTTTCCTGGACACCTTCTTCTAAGGAGATGATTACTTCACCCGGGACATAATCCAACTCACTTTCACTCGAAGTTGAGTTGCAAGCATTTGATAGCAAGAAGAGAATAAAAATTAAAAGTAGAAAACTTTTTGAGCTCTTCACAGTGATCACCTCAAGACAATTTATTAAGTACTATGATAAGGGTTAATTGGTAAGTCTGAACCCTATACTAGACAAAATATCTAACCTGAGTGCGCTTTGCAATGAAAGCCTATAAATCATGGGTTTACACGATTCGATTGAATGAAAAGCTGCGGTAATGATTAGTTAGATATTGACTTACAGAATTGTAAAAAAATCAAATTCAAACCCCAAATATCTATTTCAGTTGAGTGTTTATATTGTTATTCGGTTATTTGTACATATTCCCCACATCCATGCTGGAAATCTCAATTAACAGCTGCCCCACCCGCTCCGATACCTCTCTCACATAGGCTTCTCCTTTTTCCACCGTCGCGTGTTGGGGGTTGCCTACGCCGGTGTCATCCGTTACCTGAGTCCATTTCCTTTCTGCCCAGGCCCAGCCGTTACAAATATCGGTAATCACCGACAATCATGATTTAGCTTTTGTCTGACAATTATCAGCATTCACGAATTGTCTAAAACATCCTTTCATGATATAATTGTACAAAATTCTGATGCAGATTGGTCGATGGAATATTCAATGTTTATCGGTGCAGCTTATAACTATTTGGGGAAGTTTTGGGGATAAGCTTTTGCTACCTCTGCGCCATTATGCTGTTATCAAAATTGAGCACTGCAGCAGTGATAAAAGACCGGTTTGCTGCGGTAGGTCAGATGGCATTAACCAACTATGTTAGTCAATCAATCATTGGAGTACTTATTTTTTATGGGATTGGCCTTGGACTATTTGGAGAAGTTGGTAGAGCAGCACAACTACTCGTTACTCTGGGAATTTGGGCGCTTCAGTTTGGATGGTCTAAGCCGTGTAGATTTATTCCGATTTGGCCCTTTAGAGTGGCTTTGGCACTCCCTTAGCTATATGAAATTTCAGCCTATGAGGAAGCCTTAGTTTATTGCTTCAATCGATTTATTGAATGGTTTTGGCAGGAAGATCTTTTTTGATCAGTTATAATGAGCTTAATCAGACTTTTTTCCCGCCCGGTTCATTCAATGATTCAAACTTTTCATTCATCAAAGTTGAAGTTCAGCTTCACGTTGTGTTCCCAACAGATATGGATGAAGCATGATGATACAATTAACGGAAATATAGATTTTAAAAAATCTATATTAATAATCACGTTCAAGTACCATTCAAACAGATTCACCTGTTTATATTTGTCAACATACTTAATATCTGTGTTAAAATAGTGCAACCGATCGGGAGTGTTATTGCAAATACTCTGTTGACGCCAGTTTTTCTCTGTATTTTTTTTCCAGCATATCTGCAAAAGCCGTTTTGTCATCCCTGAGAAGCTCCATTTTTGTTCCATTCACAATATCCGGATGAATGTCCCTAAGATGACGATCGCTCCAGCTTGCCAATTCAACAAGCAGGGGCGTTAAAGACAGTCCCTTTTCAGTTAAAAGATATAGATTAACCTTCTTGTTATCTGGCCGTTTCGTTTTCATAATGATTCCCATCTCTTCAAGCAGTTTGAGTTTTGTCGATAGAACATTGGTGGCAATGGCCTCGTCACTCTCCGTAAAGTCCTTAAATGTATCCTTTCCTTCCACCAGCATCTGTTTTACGATCACCAGCATCCACTTGTCGCCCAACACATCAAGGGCTGATGTGAACGGGCAGTTGCATCTGAAATCTTGTGATATCATTGTTTAGCTCGTTGAATTTTACTTGCAAAATGAAATTAATTTATATTTTACTTGCAAATTAAAAGTAATAAGTGAATATTACTTGCGAATTGAAAGTAATGATTTCTGATCTGTGAAGAAAGGTATTCCTGTATAAGCATTAACGAGCCTTTCGAACCCTGAATTACTTTTACGAAACCGTCTGTATGGATCAACCATACAACTACCCCCTTAAACCACAGTATATAACAATGAATAAAAAAGAAACCGTTGGCACTTTTTTAGGTGCTGTACTAAAACATGATCCCGAAACCATGCGTGAAGTAGCCAATAGCAGCTATATTCAGCACAATCCATACATCCCTACAGGGCTGGAGCCGTTTATTCAAATGCTTCCCATTCTGCAGGAAAGCGGAACCACCGCTGAAAACATCAGGATTTTTCAGGATGGCAATTATGTGTTTATGCATAACGTCTGGAGAAATGCAAAGCCGTTTGGCGCAGAGGAGATGGTCTCGTTTGATATAATCCGGCTGGATGAGCACGGAAACGTGGCGGAGCACTGGGACGCCATGACGCCTCTGGTGAAGGAGACGGCAAGCGGCAGATCACAAACAGATGGTCCTGTTGAATCTTCGGACCCGGATAAAACTGAGGGCAACAAAGCGATAGCGAAAGCTATGGTAGAGGATATCCTGATGGGGAAAAACCCTGACAAGATCACCGATTATATCAGTTCTGAACAGTATCATCAGCATAACCCCGGCATAAAAGATGGATTGAGTGGAATTATAGAAGCTGTTGAGTACCTCACTTCACAAAACAATATGTTTAAGTACACACATATCCATAAAGTACTGGGTGAAGGGGATTTTGTACTTACGGTGAGCGAGGGCCGATGGAACGGAAAGGCACACGCTTTCTACGATTTACTTCGTTTTAAAGATGGAAAAGCGGTTGAGCATTGGGATGTGATCCAGGAAATTCCCACCGAGGGTGTAGCCAACGAGAATGGAATGTTTGGGTTCGATACAGACGCTGTCCATGAATAAGCCTGTCAAAACACTTTTGCATAAAAACGTTTAGTGAGGCTACTATGATGGATAGAACAGAAGCAACCACGATAGTTTCTTTTGTAGTACATGCTACAGAATTATATGTAAGAGAAGCCCGGAGTTTATCTTCATCTTACATAGAGGCCGTAACTCAGGTCATCTACGCAGGCGGAGCAGATGTCACCAAATATCGGCAGTGTTCGCAAGCCCGTAAAAGGCAACCGGCATTTTTGAATAGATAGCGGCAGAAGCATATGATAAATTCTCGTTTCCCATTCAGCAAACCATTGAATCTGAGGCTGTGAAAATTACAAACCGGCACAAGCCGAAATTTTCAAATGAAGCACCAGGGCGAATGAATGAACTGCCCCGGGGCAGAGCCCGCGAGGTATCAACTTAGAAACCATAACTTATTGTCCCATATTGAGTTGAATCTGGAGTGTTCCTCCATCAGCTCACTCCGTTCGCTTTCGCTTCGCGTTCAAAAAATGAGCCCCTTCAAAAGGAGGACTTTTACCTTTTTCCGACCCAGAAGGTCGGTGAATTTAACCACTCATGATTAAAAACAATTTTAATTCAGTCACTCAAAACTAAAGATACATGAAAAATATAGTCATAACAGGAAGCAGCAGCGGATTCGGCTTAAAAGCTGCTAAGGATTTTGCCGATAAGGACTACAACGTATTTGCAACGATGCGTAAGCCCGGCGGGAAAAACGCAGCTAGGAAAACAGAGCTGGAAAAGCATTCTCCACAGATCAAGGTCGTGGATATGGATGTTAAGAACGAAGCTTCGGTAAAAGAAGCAATGGACAACATCCTTGAACAGACAGGAACTGTCGACATCCTGATCAACAACGCAGGGATTATGTACCTTGGTATCACCGAAGCGTTTAGCGTAGCTCAGACGCATATTCAGATGGAAACCAACTATTATGGTGCGATCAGAACAATGCAGGCAGTTTTACCAGCGATGCGAAAGGCGCGCTCGGGTTTAATCATAAATACATCATCGCTTGTAGGGAGGATGTCGCCACCATTTTTTGGCACATATACAGCTACTAAACATGCTTTGGAAGGCTACTCCCAGGCATTGCGATATGAGGTATCACCTTTTGGCGTAGATATTGTGATGGTAGAACCCGGTCCGTTTGGAACAGGGCTTTTGGAATCAGGTCAGGCTCCGGATCACGGCAACATTTTAGAGACATATGGTGAGCTGGCGAACGTTCCGGCGGCCATGGGCGAAAACTTTGCCGAGATGTTACAGAGCGAAAATGCGCCCGACCCGCAATGGGTAGTAGATACTTATCTGAAGTTGGCAGAGTTGCCCGCCGGCAAACGGCCTACACGCACAGTAGTTGGCATTACCTGGGGTGTTGATAAGATTAACGAGTTAACGCAACCCATTCAGGACAGTGTTCTAAAAGAGATGCAGCTCGAAAAAGTACTTGGTGGGACATCTGCATAACCACTGATTTCCAACTCAAGGTCATTAAATCACAAGGGTTTCGATTCTTGTGATTTTTTTGATTTGAGTTTTTCCATATTAACTAAATAGGTCAATTAAAGTGGAATATCTGTATTAGAATAGTCTTAAAAATTTGTACCAAAAAAATCACCATACACATAGTTTCTAAAAACTACCATATCGGCTCTTGGTTTGTACTGTAGGCGATCTACGTTTAATCGGCCTGCCAACTTATCCGGCTACCGATACATATTTTCCATATCCATTTGGGATATCTCAATCAACAGCTGCCCCACTCGCTCTGATACCTCATTCACATAGGCCTCTCCCTTTTCTACGGTGGCATGTTCAGGATTTCCCACGCCCGTATCCTCCGTCACCTGAGACCATTTTCTCTCTGCCCAGGCCCAGCCGTTACGAATGCCGGTAATCACCGACTCTTTTGCCGCGCCCCTGCCCGCTTCCTCCAGAGGACGAACGAATTCCGGCTTCAGGTGGAGCATAACGCTGGTCTCCATTTCATCAGCGTGATCGCCCGGTTCCTTAAAATGCTTGTCGCGATCGCCTACTGAAAACCAGTTACAGAGGGAGAGAAACATTTCGGGAAATTCCAGGCCCAGTTCACGAAGAAGCGGCTTGAAATTATTGCCGCCGTGGCCGTTCAGCACCATCAACTTATGAATACCCTGCCGGTTCAGTACCGTAATCAAATCCCGGAGGATGATCAGCTGCGTGCTGGGATTCAGGTTCATGTCCAAACGTATATCTGCCTGGCCTGTATTCACACCAAAGGGCACTACCGGTAAAACGATTGGGCGAGCATCGGCCTCCCAGGCAATGCCGGCTGCTCGCTCGGCTATCGCCTCCACCTGGTAGTTATCGGTTCCATAGGGCAGGTGGTAGTTATGCGCCTCCGTGGCTCCCCAGGGCAGAACAGCCATATCAATCTGCTGTACTTTTATCTCGTGCCAGTTGTTTTCCGCAAGAATATAGGGTTTCATAAGAATGCTTTCGTTTTTTGTTTGAGTTAGGCCCAGCCCGGTAAATAGACCCGCCGATTCTCCGGTTCCGTGTCGATGTTTTCAATAGCCGGTACAGAACCCGTAGCCTCTTTTCTGGCCTCATTAAGAGCTCTATCTCCGTCATTGAGTTCAAGGTCGCTCACTCCGAACGATTTTCCGTGATCACCCGAAGCTACGTACATCCTCACGGAGCAAAGTTTCCGCCGCCTTTGAAAAAAGCTTTGCTGAAGAGTGAAATCCTGAATTCGCTTTTTCTTAATGTAGGCTGTTGACTTCGATAAAAACCGGCTTCGTATCACAAACAGATCGCCATCCCAGCCGGCAGCGGCATCTTTAAATCGCAACCAGCCCCAAAAGACCGATAGCATGGGCAGCAGCCAGATCCATATGTTGAGGGATAACGTCCAGTACAGAATTCCCGTAGCCAGCGTAATTAAAACAGATGAACGAAAAATGTATCTTCGTAATGACCGGGATGGTGGCTTCATCCCTTCTACTCCCCGATTATAGTCCGGAAGCACCTCTTCGAGCAGCGATGGTATGTTTCTTTTCCCGATAAGCGGGAATAGCACAAACGAACCCGATCCTTTTTCATCGCCATAACCCGCACTTTCCAGATGCAGCGATGCATAACCCAGGGGCTGGCGAATCATCCCCTCCGCAACATGGATGGCCTGTATTCGGTTAAAGGGAATGGTTATGCGCTTCTTTTCAAATATTCCCCTCGACACCACTATTTCATCCTCCTTTACATCCAGCTGAAAATTGCCATACTTAAACAGCGTACTGAAAAACGAAATCAGCCATGCAAAAACAACAAACGCAGCAACCGTAGTCAAAATCACAACGCTATCGGCGTCACTTGGAATCAGACCAATCAGGTATTCATACATTTCAGACTGGCTGATAAGAGGCTCAACCTGAGAAAAGACCGTTGCAATCAGCGATAGTGCAATTCCAAAACTTCCCGAAGTAGAGGCCGCAATCAACAACTCCTTTACAGGCAGTTTTATCGATTTTCCATTCTCTTCTTTAATGCCTGATTCGACCGAATCCAATTGATCTCCCTCAGCCGAATCACCATTTTTATCCGGCCTCAACAGACGATTTATTTCCCTGGCGTTATCGGTGGTAATGGCGTCAATTGCTGCCTGACGGGAGCTAGATCCAGCCGTTTGAATATCGAGGCGCACAAGGCCGAAAATTCTCTGTAAAATTCCTGAGGTTACATCAATCACCTGGATACGATCGCGGGTGAGATAAAGATCTTTACGAACAAAAATTCCGCTTTTTATGTGCAACGTGTCGTCTTCAACCTTGTAAAGAAATCGCCACCAGTTGGCAACTCCAACAACAAGTAAAAACCCAACTCCCCCGGCAATCCACCACAAAAAAGGGAAGTTATCACTGCGGGCACCCACAAACAGAAATACCAGTATTGTTACGAAGTTTCCCCTGATAAGCCCCAAAGCGCGGCTGATTGCTGCTACCGGATGTTGGCGCTGAAATTCAGACATCGTCTTCTGCAAGGCGTGCATAGGTTGAAATTTGACGGCGAACACGGTCGGCCAAAACAGTATCAAGGCCCGGAATTTCGTGCGTGGTTGCGGCTGTGGATATGGTTACCTGTGAAAGTGAGTACCAGCGAAGCAGCGGCCCCTGCCGGGTATCCACATGCTGTACGCGGCTTAATGGTATTAGTGTTTGTGTTTTAAAGAAAACGCCGTGCTTTAGCTCAATTTCCCTGTCATTAACAGCATATCTCCAGTTCTCCCATATTTTATAGGGCAGCCACACAATCGAGAGAATCCAGCCCGTAAGAACCAGCAGAGTCAGGGCCGCCGCTACCCATAAATGAAATTGTCCATTCCCGAAAATTGCCAAATAGCCTATAGGAAGTCCGAAATAAAACAGATACTTGACGGCATTAGACCACTGCCACACTTTAATAGCCCGCGGGGTAATTTTATGAAAAGATTGCTGCTCCATACTCATTCAACAAAATTTAGTAAAAACGTTGAGGAGGTCCCAACCGCACAAAAGATATGAGTTTAAAAAACGTGCTGAAACAAAAAAAGCCACACAAGGTGGCTTTTATAGAAAAAGAATAAATCTCTTATTCCGCATTTTTCTTAGCCTGGATTTCAAGGCGTACATCCTGAGCCAGTTTTTTCAAATCTTGCAGTTGTTTTCTTGCACGTGTACCGGCGGCTTTGTTGCCTTTGTCGTAAAACTTAACAAGATCTTCTTCCAGCCCTTCCATCAACGTTTTAATTTCGCTAATTCTGCTCATAAAATATCTCCGTGTATTTAGTTAGTGATTAATTGGTTGTTCAAACCAACAATTGATACGAAAAATGGTCTTTATCTCGTCTCAAATAAGTTTGCACAAGTTAACACTCTGAAGCTTAAAATCACTTTTTAATGATGTTTTTTTTAAACTGATCTCATCATTTCGATCTTAATGCCATTTCTTTTCCTATTACCACAACAAACACTTTTCATTTAAATAATTATCAACATCTTAGCATACATCTATAACTTTATTTAATTCGGATATGGTACTCCTTAAATCGATGTTAAAAAATATTTGTCAGCCAGAAATGTCTTTAAATATGCTTTAAAGCACTAAATTCTGTTCTTGAAAATCGTCCGCAGCTGTTTCCCCGCGCTTTTCATTCACAAAGAGACAGACGATAATCGCTGCCAAAAACAGGAACGCACAGAATAGAACGGATTGATGAAGTCCAAACTCAGCCTGAAGCAGTCCGATTCCAATAATTCCCACAACACCGGCTATTTTATTGGCAAGACCCCAAAATCCAAAAAATTCAGCCGATTTTTGTTCAGGAGTGAACAGACCCACAAGTGCCCGGCTTGCAGACTGGCTGGAGCCCAGGCTCAGCCCCGCAATCACCCCGATGTTCAGAAAAACGTACTGTACCTCATAATTCTGATCAAACGCACTATTTAACCAATTTGTGATGTCTGTGACTCCCCAAATTCCCATCACTCCGATAAACCATAAGCCAAGGGTTAGATTGTACGTTAATTTGGCCCCAATTTTATCCTGTATAAACCCAAATGCAAACGCTCCTATGGCCGCAGTAATCTGTACCACAATAAACATGAGTACCCGAACCGACTCATCCCACTTCACGATCTGATCGCCGTAAATAAACGCAAACGAAATGACGATATAGATCCCTGCCATGGCAAAAAATACCGATACCAGGAACACCGTAAGATCTTTAAATTTGCTCACCATTCTCAGCGTTTCACCAAGTCTTTTGAAACCCATTGAATAAAACGTTTCTCCCCTTGGCAGCGGTTTCCGGGCACCGGGCTCCTTTACCCACATAAATGTTGGAATGGCAGCCAGCATAAAGAAGAGAGCGGCAAAAGGGCCAACCCAGCGGATTCGATCGAAATTATCGGCTGTTGGCTCTCCAAGATACGCAATCACAAAACCGGCTGAAAAAAGCCCGCCAATATAACCCAAAGCCCACCCAAAGCCCGATATTTTCCCAAGATCACTCGGAGGACCCAGGCTGGGTAAAAAAGCCGCGATAAAGTTTTCCCCTATTGCATAGGCAAAATTTGAAATAATGATCAGAGTAACGCCAAGAACCACCAGGCCGGGCTCTACAAAATAGAGTAATGTTGTGCTTACAATCGTTAAAGCATAGCTGTAGAACAGAAATTTCTTTTTGAGGGCAGAGTAGTCCATAATGGCCCCGAACACCGGACCGCTTAGTACTACAATAAAATAACTAACGCCCAGGGCTACACTCCAGAGCAAATTTCCAAGGCGGTAGTCCTGTTCTGCATCGCCCACAATAACGGTTGTGAACAGTACGGGAAATATCACGGTAATAATCAAAAGCGTATACGACTGGTTCGCAAAATCGAACATGGCCCAGCCAAATATTTCTTTCTTTGATGCCCGCGGTGTGTCGCTTCTGAATCGTTTCATGCTTCTATGCTAAAATTAAATGTAGCGTGATATTACGAATTTATTTGGTGAATGAAAGAAAAGGCTTTGTAAACAGATACCCCATTTTCATATCCAATCTAAATAGAATTGGTGCTCTTCTTGTGAATCGATAATTTGCTATCTTGTTGAAAAATTAATCAATCATCAGCTATTTCATGACAGATATCGTTTTAATACCCGGAGACGGCATTGGAAAAGAGATTACAGAATCCGTTGTTAAAATTTTAGACACGGCCGGAGCCAATATCAACTGGATTGAGTGCGAAGCCGGAGAAGCCACTTTCAAGCGCACCGGCAATCCACTTCCGGATAGAACAATAGAAGCGATTGAAAAACACCGAATTGCTTTCAAAGGCCCTCTTACCACGCCCGTTGGAGCTGGTTTTCGGTCAATAAACGTAGCCCTTCGCCAAAAATTTAATCTCTACAGCAATATCCGCCCTGCAAAATCCCTTCCAAATATCGAAAGTCCATTTCGCGCAGTAGATCTCATTATTTTCAGGGAAAATACACAGGGGCTCTACTATGGAAAGGAGCACTGGGTCGATAAGGAAGAGAGCGAGCACGCTGAGAGTATCGCCGTGGTAACGCGGAAAGCGAGTGAAAAAATTATCCGTGCCGCATTCGAATACGCCGTTAAAAATAAACGGCATAAAGTAACCCTTGTTCACAAAGCGAACATCCTTAAACTTACAACCGGACTTTTCCTGGAGGTTGGAAGGGAGATAGCAAAAGAGTACTCCAGCATCGAATTTGAGGATCTCATTGTAGATAACATGGCCATGCAGATGGTGCTGAACCCCGGCCAGTTCGATATCATTGTTACGACCAACCTGTTCGGCGACATTCTGTCTGACCTGGCATCGGGCCTGGTAGGAGGTTTAGGTGTAACCGGTGCAGCCAATATTGGCGATGACGCCGCTATGTTTGAAGCAGTTCACGGCTCGGCCCCCGACATTGCAGGAAAAGGAATTGCCAACCCTACAGCTGTTCTGTTTTCCGCACTGATGATGCTCGAATACCTTGATCAATATCGAACAGCAGAACGCATTCGCTCGGCCGTTTACACAGTACTGCAAGACCATAAAGCTGCCTGTACCAGGGATATTGGCGGAAGTGGTAATACGAAAACCTATACCGATGCCATTTGCCGGCTTTTGAAAGATTAACTCAGTCACATTTCAAAAAAAATTATATCAAGTATAATCAAAAACAGTGCGTTAGTGCCTGTTACATTTAGATGGAATATTTGTATTTTGATAAGTAATAATAACTGTCTTGTATTGTCATGAGTAGCAGCCCCAAAAAAATACTAATTGTTGAAGACGAGCTGGTTCTTCAGCTTATGCTGATCCATATGCTGCAAAGAATGGGGTTTGAGCAGTTCGAAAAAACCACAAAAGGACGCGAGGCTGTCCGGCTCTGTGAAGATAACGACTTTGGCTTTATCCTGATGGACATCATGCTCCAGGATGATATCGACGGTATAGAGGCTTACCGACAGATAAAAGAGAAAAAAGGAGATATTCCCGTGATCTATATAACTGGAAATACTGATCCGAAAAATAAGGAACGGGCCGAAGAGCTTGGATACTACGATTACCTGGGAAAACCTCTTACTTTCAAACAGCTAAAGAGCTCCATCGATAAAATTGAGCCACTCAAGCCCTGATCCATTTTCTCTACTTCACTTCTGAGCGGTCTTTTTTTGAACCATTTCAAGCAGTGTCCCATCATCAAAAAGCTGCTGTATGTTTGTTCCCGGGCAGGTGGTGTCTGCATAATCACTGTGAGTTCCGATAGCATCCGTGGTGAGGCCATACTTTTCTAACCCAAACGCCATCAAATCGGAAATAGCCTCAAGCTGTGCATCTGTGGGTTCCTGCAGGGTGTAATTTCCCATCACGCTTACCAATAGGTGGCCCCGAGGGTCGTAAGTGGTATTGGTGTCTCCCGCAAAACGCGCATCTCTCCCCTCATAAATGGTTCCATCCAGATCAATCAAATAGTGATAGGGAACATCCCACCAATTCTTCTCTTCTGCTCCCCAAGTGTATAAATTTCTGAGCACCTGTTTTGGATCCATATCTTCCCTTAGCGGCTCCGCACTTCCGGTATGGTGCAGTGTAATCTGCCTAATGCGGTGTGGAACCCGAATCCGGTCGTTTGCCGTCC